>CAYQFO010000025.1:10721-13384 GCA_964416815.1 uncultured Rhodobiaceae bacterium
AGGCCTTTTTTTTTTTTCTTTCGTCAAATGTCATGCAGCGCGAGGATTATGTCGGACCGAGCTGGTACAAATGGGATTTAGACAAACAGGACAAGTTTATTGATGTCATATTGGATGACGAGCTAAACGATGAGGAAGTCAAAGGACATTTGATAAAGGAATATGGCCTTGATGCAATTGCCGCCGAACACTGCATGAACGCACCACTGGTGGAAGGCACGGCCAATGTGTCGCTGAAAGCGGCGCAGCTAATGTTGGAAAAAATGCGTGACGGCATTGAAACCGAAGACGGATTGATTTTACCCATCCAACCCGATGCTGCCGAGGCGGTTGCCAAGGAAGTGCCGGAATTCACCAATCCGATGCGCCGCCCGAAAACCGATGAAGCCGATTTCAAGCCAGAGCCGCACCTGCCCTATTATGGTAAGCGGTTTCAGGATGGTCTCCATATTATCCCCGGCGACCGGCGGTCGGAAGATAAGGGCGATGACCGCAAATTTTATGGCGGTGTTAGCAATCCGACCGTTCATATCGCACTGAACCAAATTAGGCAGGTGGTGAATGAATTGATTGACCGCTATGGTCATCCGCATTCAATCGCGATTGAGCTGGGACGCAACTTGCCTGTTGGTGCCGATGGACGCAAGGAAATTGAGCTAGAACAAAAAGCCAATCAGGACAAGAATGAGCAATACGATGAAATTTTGCTTGAGCATGGTCAGCAAATCAATCGTACCAATCGCCTGCGATTGGAACTCTGGAAAGAATTGGATGAAAAAGACCCTGCCGCTCGCCATTGCCCGTTTTCCGGTACGCCCATCGGCATTGCCGATTTGTTCAGTGATGAAATCGAAATTGAGCATCTCATTCCGTTTTCTATTTCACTGGATGACAGTCGCGCCAACAAGGTGATTTGCACCCGCAAAACCAATCGAGATAAAGGCCAGCATACCCCGTTTCAGGCGTTTGGCGGCAGCCGTGACGGCTATAATTGGGATGAAATTTTCGAACGTGCCAAACGATTGCCGAAGTCGAAGCAGTGGCGTTTTCAGGAAGACGCGTTGGAAATATGGAAACGCGACCACGCCGACTTCACCGACCGCCATTTGAATGACACGCGCTATATCGGGCGACTGACGCGCGAATATCTAGAGTGCGTCTGCCACATCGACAAAATTCATGTGCTGACCGGTCGGCTGACCGCCCTGCTACGCGGCCATTGGGGGCTGAACAGCGTGTTGCAAGGCGACAATCTGCCCGATGACGCGCAAAAGAAAAAGAACCGCGATGACCACCGCCACCACGCCGTAGATGCCATTGTTATCGGCATGACCAACCGAAGCATTTTGCAAAAAGTAGCCACTGCCGCCAACAAAGCCGAGGAACTGGAACTTGATAGATTGTTCCCCAAAGACAAAGATGGCCACAGTGCCATCAACCCGTGGAAGGGCTTTCGCGACGATGTAAAAAAAGCAGTTCGCAGCATCATCGTCTCGCACAAGGCGAAGAAGAAAAAGCTGCAGCCGGGTACCACTGACGGCCAACTGCACAAAGAAACGGCACTCGGCTTAATTAAACTCATCAATGAGGACAAAAATGAATGGGAAACGGTTGTGCGCCGTCCGGTTGATTATCTGAAAGAACGAAAGCATGTCGAAGCCATTCGTGACAAAAAATTACGTCAAGAATTCCTACAAGCTTTTGACGAAGCCAAAGCCGTGGGCAAAAAAGGGGTGGAAGGCATACTGGATTTAGCCCATGAAAAAGGTATTCGCCGCTTACGCTGCCTCGGTCCGAAGCAGGCCATCCCCATCCGCGACAAAGACGGTAATATCTATAAAGGCTATCAGGGCGACAGCAATTGGGGTGTAGAGATTTACGCTTTTCCCGAAGGCCACAAAAAAGCCGATAAATGGGAAGGGGTTGTGATTTCACGTTTTGAGGCCAACAAGCCGGGCTTTCAGTCCGGCACCAGCTTTCGTCCCTACCCGACCGCCCGTCTGGTCATGCGCCTGCAAAACAATGACTGCATTGAGATTGAAAGCGAAGGCCAGAAAAAGCTACTGAGGTTGCATAGGACAGCCCAGAGTGGACAGCTGACATTTACACCTCTCAACGAAGCAAATGTGGACAAAAGAAACAGGGCCGATGAAGATGATTTCAAGTTCGTTCAAAAGACAGCCAGCTCACTGAAAGCTTATGCACCCCGCAAAGTCCACATCAGCCCCACCGGGCAGGTGAACTATAAAACGCGGCGCAAGCGTGGCAAAAAGAGATAGGCGGCATGGTCGGTCAGATTGTTGAGATTACCGACCCCGGCCACTGGCTGAACAAATCGCGCGGCTTTTTGGAAGTGCGCCATGACGGCGAGAAACTGGGGCAAGTGCCGCTTGATGACATCACCGCCATCATCATTTCGGTGCCGGGGTGTTCCCTCTCGACCAATTTGCTTGACCATTTGGCGCAACGCAATGTGCCGATTGTCACCTGCGGCCAAAACTATCTACCAACCAGTTGGACATTGCCGGTGCAAGGCCATAACCGGCAATTTCAGGTGATGCGCGCACAAGCCACCCTATCGGAACCAAAGCGCAAGCGCGCTTGGCAAACGATTGTCAAAGCCAAAATCACCAATCAGGCCGACGTGCTGGCCCGTGCCGGCA
>CAYQFO010000026.1:0-8373 GCA_964416815.1 uncultured Rhodobiaceae bacterium
CGTCAATATAGGCACGCACTTCATTTTGCTCTGGCGACGTGACCGGCACAATCAAAGTCGCTCCGGCCCCTTTAGCGGCGGCCATCACATGCCCGATAAGCGGGCGACCGGCCACTTCATGCAACACTTTCGGACTCGCCGATTTCATACGCGTGCCTTTGCCTGCTGCCGGAATGACTGCGGTGAATGCCGTGAATGCGGTCATAGCTGTCCTCGAATCACTTCATGCTCGGATGTTGTGGGCAGTGTAGCCGTCTTTTTACCCAAAAACACGCATATCCAGAAATCAAACTATTTTGCCGTTTGTTACCGCTAACGCGCCAATGCTGCAAGACCAATATCATCAAGTGCTGCGTGGCCAGCCATCACCGCGCTTGCCAAGCCTCGGCATTGGGACAGCATGTTTTCAGCGTAAAAACGTGCCGTCGTTATTTTGCGTGTGGCAAAATCTGCATTATTTTCGATTTGTGTTGCCGCCAACCCGCCGCGGGCCAAATAATGCCCGCCCGCCGCCAAGGCAAACAGACGCAAATAAGGCGTTGCTCCGGCCAGCATATCAAGTGGCTTGTCCTTGCTTATCTGCATCAACCAATCGGTTGCCTCTTCCAATGCAGAAATTGCCTGATTGAGACTTTCGGCAATGTGCGTCAATATCGGATGGTTGGATTGGCGACACATTTCCGCCGTTTCGCGCATTTCACCAATATAGCCATGAACCACCTCGCCATTGGCCAAGGGCAATTTACGCCCGACCAAATCCATCGCCTGAATAGCGTTTGTGCCTTCATAAATGGTCAATATACGCGCATCGCGTATATGTTGTGCGGCACCGGTTTCTTCCACAAATCCCATGCCGCCATGCACTTGCACCCCAAGCGCGGCGACCTCATTGGCAATATCGGTGCTGAAGGCTTTTGATAGCGGCGTCAGTAAATCATTTTTGGCTTTGGCTTTCGCGTCTCCCAGCGTATGCGCCAAATCCGCCATGACGCCATTTTCATAGCACAAGGCGCGCGCGGCATCTGTCAATGCCCGCATGGTCACCAACATGCGCCGCACATCGGGGTGGTGAATAATGACCACCGCCTCATTATCGTCCTTAGCCGCCCCCGGGTGCCGACCTTGCTTGCGTTCCAGAGCATAAGCCAGTGCTTGTTGGGTCGCGCGTTCGGCCACGCCCACACCCTGCAAACCGACATGCAGACGCGCATTATTCATCATTGTGAACATGCAGGCCATGCCTTTGTTCTCGGCCCCAATCAACCAACCAGTCGCGCCGCCCTTTTCGCCATAAGCCATCACGCAAGTCGGACTGGCATGAATGCCCAATTTTTCTTCAAGACCGATACAACTCACATCATTGCGTCCGCCCAATGAGCCGTCTTCGTTGACAAGAAATTTCGGCACCAAAAACAACGAAATACCCTTCGTGCCTTGCGGTGCATCGGGTGTGCGCGCCAATACCATATGGATAATATTCTCGGTCATATTATGGTCGCCATAGGTGATATAAATTTTGGTGCCGGTAATTTTATAGCTACCGTCCGACTGAGGCACGGCCTTGGTGCGGATATTGCCGACATCGGAACCGGCTTGCGGCTCGGTGAGATTCATGGTGGCCGCCCACGCCCCCGATACGATTTTAGGCAGATATTTTTTCTTCTGCTCATCCGAGCCATGGGCAATCAATGCCTCCATGCCACCATTGGAAAGCATCGGGCAAAGCTGAAAGCCGATATTGGCATTCATCATTTCGGTGACAGCATTGGACAAAGCCAATGGTAAGCCCTGCCCACCATATTCAACTGGCGCGGCCAAGGTAGGCCAACCGCCCGCGATATATTGCTGATAAGCTTGTTTGAAACTTTCCGGCACATTTACGCCCGCATCGGTTAATTGACAGCCCTTCACATCGCCATCGCGGCTCGCCGGGGCGACCACTTCATCGGCCAATTTTCCCGCCTCGGCCAAAATGGCGTCGAGCAATTCTTCGTTCAGTTCTCCATAACGACCGCTTTCAATCAATTGTCCGAAACCGGCCTCATGCAGCAGGGCGAAGCGCATCTCATCAATTGGCGCTTTGTACATATTGTTCTCCCTCCAACTTCGAATTTGATTGCTTTACTGAGCTTATTCAACTTAATCTTGCATGCAATGGCAATCATTGTATCAGATGCCCCACAAGCTAAAAAAGGGACAGAAGAGACAGAATGGATATTCAACGCACAAATGGTTACGCTCTGGCACCGCAGGCTTTACCTGTTTGGCTGCTTGGCGCGGCTATAATTTCAGCTCTACTATTGGCGCGATTGGTGGCCTCGCCATTGGCCGACGGGGATTGGCACCAATGGACAAACTATACGGCACGTGTGGCGTTTCCGGTTTTCCTGTTGGCTTATCTGGCAAGTCCGCTTTATGAAATATCGCAAAATTCGGTTTTTACCTGGCTACGCAAAAACCGTCGCAATACTGGTATTGCTTTTGGATTTTTGCACATTGTACACCTTGCGGCACTGGTTCTCTATTTTGTTATGACGCCGACTGAAGTGCCGATACCAACGGTTATCGGTGGCGGCATTGGATATGTGTTTTTATTTGCCATGCTGGCCACCTCAAATAATGCCGCCATTCGCCGCCTCGGCGCGAAAAAATGGGGGCGTATACACAAATTCGGCATTCATTATATAGCCATTATTTTCGCCACCACTTATAGCTTAAATTTAGTGACGGCGCCGCCCTAACTCCAACGACCACTCATTCTGCCTATTTTGATTTGGGCGGCTATGGTGTTCAGAGCTGGGCTTTATTTATATTCACGGCGGACAGAGAAACAATCATGAATTCACCTATTGATTCATTGGTCACTTGCACCATTACCGACGGCATTGCCACCATCGCCTTGGATGACGGCAAGGCCAATGCGTTCGGCTTTGACATGATGGCGGCTTTCAATGTTGCGCTTGACGAAGCCGAAAAAGCCGATGTCATCATCATTACCGGTCGTGAGAAAGTCACCTGTGCCGGTTTTGACTTGAAAGTGATGCGCGGCGATCCTGAGCGTGTCATGGAGATGGTGACAACTGGCGGTAACTTGCTGGTGCGTCTTTTTGCCTGTCCTAAACCTGTCCTTATTGCGTCCACCGGCCATGGCATTGCCGCCGGTGCCTTGCTGATGTTGACCGCAGATATTCGCATCGGCATCACTGGCGAGGCGCGTTATGGGCTGAACGAAACGGCTATTGGCATGGTGTTACCGTCCTTTGGCATTGATTTAGCGAAATTCAAAATTGCACCGCATCGCCTTGACCATGTTGTGTCGGTGGCCACCCTCTATGCGCCGGAAGAAGCGGTCGAAGTCGGCTTTCTTGACCGGCTTGTGGACGCAGACAAGCTGATGGATGAAGCGATAACAACCGCTAAAACCTTGCAGGAACTAAGCGGTAAGGCGTTTGCCAGTAATAAAAAACTCATTCGGGGCGCGATAACCGAAAAAATGACTGCCGATTTGAAAAATAACTAGACGGTAAGCTGTGCGAGATTCTCGCCATGCCTGCCGCGCGTAATGCGATAGCGCGACAACATGACCAGTGCCAATAAGAACAGTGTGATTTGTGTCGGCGCGGCGTATAAAACCAAATCCACCAGCACTTGCGGCTCAACCTCTTCGGGCTTGGTATTGCGCGGCAGATTGGCAAGGCTAATCACCAGACCGGCCATCAACACACCCAGCCCGGTCACCATTTTTCCGGCAAAACCGCGGGCGGCGAAAATCACGCCCTCACTGCGCCGCGCGGTCGTAACTGCGCTGTCTTCCACCACGTCGGCCATCATTGAGCTGAACAAAATGAAAAACACAATAATTACGCAAACTTCGACCAAATTATGCGCCACCAGCATATAGAATAATTGCGGGACGCCATTTTCTGGTAGCACATCGGCGAGACGCAAGAAAAACATCAACGGCCCGAAACTCATCATGAAAACAAAGGCACCCATTGCCGCGCGGCGTTTATCGAAAGTGCGCCCCAAAAACCCGGCAATCGGCACCGCGCAAACCGCCGCAACAGCCTGAAACATTGTAAAAATCGCAAGTTGCGCGGGCGCCATTCCCCAAAAGAAAGTGCTGAAATAAATGCTCAATGCGGCCTGCATGCCCGTCGCCGTGCCGAAAAATATCGACGCCAAAAACAAAGCCAAAAAAGACCGGTTGCGCATGGTTTCGACAATTTCGCGTATAACCATACCAATGCCGACCCGCTCGCGCACCGGCGGCACATGCAGTCCGATGATATTGCGGTGCGTGCCGAGCGACGACACCATCATCCCGACCAGCATTACAATCGCCGCCGCTATACCATAATGGCCATAACCTTGCGCCTGCAAAAGGCCATTATCACCATCGCCAGTGTTGAAGAAAAAGGCATAACCTGAAAACGCTATGCCAATGCCGCCCAACCAACCAAACATATAACGTAAACCCATCAGCCCGGTGCGGCGGTCATAATCATCCGTCAATTCAGAAATCAACGCCGTATTCGGCACTTCAAAAAATGTCAGGAAAATGCGGATAGAGACTGCCATCACAACAAGAAACCAAAATAAATACATTTGACTGCCAAGAACAGCCTCCGGTGGGTTCCACAAAAAAGCATAGGACAAGCAAACCGGTATGATTGACGCATACATAAACGGATGGCGTCGCCCCCAGCGCGAACGCCAATTATCAGAAATATAACCAATCAGCAGGTCGGTAACGGCGTCAACCACAATCGCAATCGTCAAGGCAAGGCTGGCCAGCACCGGCGACAGACCCAGCACTTGCGAATAGAAAATCAGCAAAAGATAGGCAAAACCGTTTTCTTTGATGCCATAAGGCATCGCACCGATGCCGTAAAAAAACTTTGTCGCCCCGTCAAGAGGCTTATGGCGTGCACTTGTTTGTGTCATGAATTTCTCCTACGCCATGCTGACGCCAAAGCCAGCACTTGTAAATGCAAAAATATCTGACACCATATATCTATTGACCGACCCGCTAACAGAGATGAAAAATATGACCGATATGACTGATAATCTGAAGCAAATGACCGATATGGTCAGCTTTATTAAGACGCTGGGCGTGGAATTAGTGAGCGCCGATAAACAGGCCATCAAAGGTAAGTTGCCGGTGCGGCAGGAAATCTGCAATCACACGCCGAATGTGCATGGCGGGGCGATTATGTCGCTGGCCGATGCGCTAGGGGCTTTCGGGGCTTGGCTTAACATGCCGCCCGGTTGTAACAACACAACGACGATTGAGAGTAAAACCAATTTTATCAGACCCGCACTGGTCGGCGATACATTGCATGGACTGTCGCGCCCCTTGTCAGTCGGGCGGCGTTTGTCAATCTGGCAGACGGACATCGCCCGCGATGACGGCAAAATGGTCGCTCAAGTCACGCAGACTCAGCTTTATCTTTGGGACTTGAATGCTCAGGCAGAAAAATAACGTCGTGGGTTGTCTTGCAAAATCACCTCGAAATCGGCATCGCTCATCCCCATGCGTTTCAATTCAGGAATAATCGTTTCAAAAATATGCGTCATTTTCCAATTCGGTAGCACATCGGCCATATTTTGCTCGGGTTGCAGTCCCGGCGCACCCCCCAGCCAACAGGCCACATAATCATGACTCATCATCACCCGTTCGCGATGGCCAGCGTCAACCATCGCTTGCAGATTTTTCATCCGCACGGCGTCGGCAATCAGGCTTTCAATGCCGAACCGGTCAAAGCCGACAAACACCCCGCGCTCGGCCAATGACAACTGATAGGACAAATCTTCCGTGCCGTCAGAATGGCCGACCAAAAACTTCTCCGCCCGCACACCAGCACCAGTGACAATATCAATCTGCTCATGGCCGCACGAACAATTTTCCGTATGCGATAAAACCGGAATGCCGGTCGCCGCCGCCGCTTTAGCCGAGGCAGTAATCACTTTGCGCTCATAGTCGCTCATCATCTTATCGCCGGACGCAATTTTAATAATACCGGGACGAATACCCGTGTCCCCCACCCCATCTTCAATTTCGCGCACAAAAATTTCCGTCAATGCTTCTTCCGACAATCGCCCCGGCGTATAGGTCAGGCCCGCCGCTTCAAAATAAAGCCCCGCCGCACAAATCAAATTGACACCACTGCGGCTCGACACTTCGGCAATAAACGCGACATCGCGGCCAAGGTCGGATGGGCATGGGTCAATCACCGTTTTAACGCCATAATCCTTCAACTGCTGAAACGCCGCCGTGACCCGCGTTACGGCTTCTTGGCGTTGAAATTTCGCAAAGCGCGTGTCAAGAAACCACCCCGGAAAACCAACCAAAACATGCTCATGCACGAGTGTCTTACCCAATTCAGCGACAGGCTTTTGGCCCAGAACGGTCATCACTTTCGTCATTCATATACCCCTACAACGTCAGCCCACCATCCGCCACCAGCGTATGCCCCTGCACATAAGACGCCAATGGCGAGGCCAGAAACAAGGCCGCACCAGCCATATCATTTGGTGTGCCAGCGCGCCGCAAAGGAATGCGCCGCAACGCCGCTTCGAGGCGTTTCGGATTTTGTGTCGTAGCTTTGGTCAGTTTGGTATCAACCAGACCCGGCGCCAGCCCATTGACACGAATGCCATCGCGCGCCCAAGCCTGCCCAAGCGTTTTGGTCAGGCTAATCGCACCCGCCTTAGAGGCCGCATAAGCCGGATTGCCGATATTCGCCTGCATGCCGGAAACCGAGCTAACAATAATCAAACTACCACCCGAGGCGGTCAATTCAGAATGAAACTTATTGGCGCAATGCAACAGGCTATCGAGATTGACCGACACCCCGTTGTCCCACCCCGATTTTTCAAATTCGCCCTGTTGATAGACGACAACGCCCTGACACAGAAGCAACACATCCAACCCATCAAACGCTTTAGCGGCGGCGTCTATTTGGTCGGCATCGCCGACATCAACGCAATCATAGCCAAGCCCGCTTAGCTCGGAGCCTTCCTCAGCGCTATAATCAGCCGCAGAAGCGCGCGTTCCCCAGACATGCACATCGGCACCGTGGTGGCGAAAGCCATGTGCAATACCATTGCCGATGCCACTGGAGCCGCCGATAACCAGCACTTTCTTGCCAGAAAAGTCCAATGGGTTATTCAAACTAAGCCTCTTAAGCCCCTACTGCGTCGGACAGTTTTTCAAAAGCACCGACAAAATCTTCCTTGAATTGCTGCACGACCTGACCGGACGACAGCGTTTCATTCATCAGGCCAACGCCCTGCCCGACCCAATAAGTGGCCAATTCTTTGGCACCTTCATGGTCGCCTTGCGACAGCTTGTCGATACGGCTTAAGGGTGGCTCGCTGATTAAGCTTTGCAACGGCATGGGCAGAGGTGTTGGGGCGCTTTCGCTTTCCCACGCATCGGTCCACGGGCTACGTAACTGACGCGAATGCTTGCCCGTGCGCGAGCGCGAGCGCACCGTATCGCGCGATGAGGCGGTCAGCATTTTTTCTTTCACCACCGGATTGGTTTCGGCTTCGGACGTGGTCAACCACACCGAGCCGCACCAAGCCCCGGCCGCGCCCATGCTCATGGCGGCGGCCATTTGCGTGCCGGTGGTTATACCGCCCGCCGCCAGCACTGGCACATTTGACCCGACTTTCTCCAATTCGCGGCAAATTTCCGGTATCAACACCATGGTAGAAACATCACCGCAATGGCCGCCGGCTTCGCCACCGGCGGCTATCAGCACATCAACGCCGGAGGCCACTTGCGCAATCGCATGTTCTTTAGCCCCCACCAGCGCACCCACAGCCACGCCGTGTTCGCTGGCCATGTCGCGCATGCTCTGCGGCGGCACACCCAGCGCATTGACAATAATTTTTATCGGATGTTGAAACGCCACTTCCATCGTCCGCGCCGCCCCTTCTTCCTGTAAATTTTCGGCGAAAGTGCTGGTATTGGGCACCACTGCATCCGCATCTGGCGTAATATCATATTGCTCCAGCAGATTGGTGACGAAATCAAGGTGTTCCTGCGGGATATTTTTCGCCACTTGTGCGGCATCAATTTTTTCGCCCTTGCCTGCAAATTTATTCGGCACAATCAAATCAATCCCATAAGGCTTGCCGTCAATATGGGCGTCAATCCACTCAAGCTCTTCCTTCAGCCTGTCCGGCGGCAAATTGACGGCGCCGAAAACGCCCATGCCTCCGGCTTTGGAAACGGCCACCACGACATCGCGGCAATGGGTAAAGGCGCATAGCGGAAATTCAATTCCGAACATGTCACAAATTTTCGATTTCATTATTTACTCCTCACTCTCGTTATGCACGACCGCTTCGCTATTTGAG
>CAYQFO010000026.1:8383-13317 GCA_964416815.1 uncultured Rhodobiaceae bacterium
ATTTGAGCGTGCCTTTATGCTCAACATAAATCGGTGACGCCCATGCGCGTTCTTCCACACTGGCCGCGCATGTATCCCCCGCCGCTGTTCTCTCATCGCCGTAGCAAAGATTAACCGACACGCAATTGCCGTCTTTATCGTAAGTGCAGCGCAAATTATCGCCATTGATTTTTTCCGTCGGCTCTTGAATGGCGCGTGCATAGTAGCTTGCCATGCGGTGAGACGCGGCAAATTCAGGGTCGCGGAATGTAAAGGAACAACCATTGCCGGTGTCTTTGCATTGATGCGTCATCCATGGGTCGTCAATCAATTTACCGACATCTTCGCGCGGCGAAATTTGCGGACGAATACGAATAATTTCAATACGGGTGATTTTATGACGCGCACCGGTTGGATTAAAGCACTCACCGGCGCATAATTTTTGCGTCCTGTCGGCGCCCAGCGCGGCGACGGTGCTATCGGGACAGCCCGGTTTTTGTTTGTGCGCCCCCACGGCTTTGACTTCAAAGGTGGGCGATGTCCTCGCCTGCACTGTGCTGCCCATTGGTGCGCCGCGTTTGGTGTTGAACCATAGCAAAATACGCGCCCCACTGGTGGCATAGGTTTCGCGACGCTCCAGCGCATCGAAAATTTCGGCGCGGTTTCGACCTTTCGCATGCACGGCAGCCAGTCCGCCCGATGTCCAGAAACTTGCTTGTCGCTCTTGCTCGGTCGCCCCAAAGCCACGTTTGGCAACCTCATTCGGATCAAGCTGGATACTCACATCGCTCACCTCGCCTTTTGGATAAAGCCGGTCAACCCATTCAGCGCGTACCCCAACGGCCTCGGTATTGCGCAAGCGGTCAACCGGTTTATAGCCGGTGCCGGGGCGGGCGCGGTGATTATCGCTGGAGGCAATAAAGCCCCAATTCATTCTGGTCGGTTCGCCCGGGGCATCAAAATTACGAATGGCCAGCCCATATTGCACGCTATTGGCCGGACGATAGCCAAAAGACGGCAGGAAGCAATCGCGACACTGACCGGCATCCAGCCATTCCTCAATCTGCGTGCCGGGTATACTCAGATGCGCCGCGACACTGCCATTGGCCGTATGGGTGCGCGCTTCAGCCGCGCGCGTATCGCACGTCTCCACCGTCTCGCCCGACGCTAAGCACCTCTCGCGAATAATTTCGCCAGCCTGCCAGCACATTGGCAGGTAATCTTTGCGCGGGCTCGGGCAACGCGCCGTCTCCCCGTCCGGATTGACAATCACCGACCGCCAATCACGATATTCCTCCGAATTGCCATGCCCCGACATAATTTCCGTCAACCGAAAACGCTCCGGCACATGCTCGGCCTTAAGATGCTTGTCATAAGTCACACCAGTCGGCGTATAAAAGCCCCAAGTCGCGCCATGGGGAATAACCAAAGGCTTCACATTTTGAGCATCAAGGCTGGCCATTAGTGCGCCCGGTGTCTCGGCAATCTCAAAACAGCTTTCCGGCAATTCGGATATAGCTGTGTTGGCGTCGCACAATGGCGTGTCGGCGGCTTCCTGCAGAAAGCGGCGAATGTCGAAATAATCCTGTCGATTGGCAAAATCCAGCAACGGCAATATCAATGGCACCAACTTCTTGCCATTGGTGCGTAAAGCGTTCACCGCAACACCGCCCGAGGCAATCGGACGCTTTGACAGTTTATCGTCTTCAAGGTCACGGAAAATAACGTTTTTATGACCGAAATGCTCGGCCGGTGTTGACCCAACTTGCGTCCACTCAAAGCCGATAAAGCTCGTCATATCCGGATTGTTCGGGTCAGACGACAGCGCATTGCAAGCACGAATACTCTTTTTGGCGTCGCGCCAACGTTGCGGCGTTGAAGCCTCGGCATGGTCGGTAATCGCCCAGAAATCAATCGCCGAGCAATGGCGGGCATAATCGCAAGCATCGGCCAATTGGTGAATGCCCTCGCCGCCATAAATCGGCAGCGACCAGAGAAACGCATCGGTTGAATTGGTGGTATGCACATGTAAATCGCCAAACAAAATCTGCTTGTCGCCAAGCGGGTTTGCCGACGCAAATTGTTCAACGCGTTGCTGCATCAAAATTTGTGGCCGCTCGCTACCGATAATTTTCCCCGGCCCACGTTCTGCGCCATACCAATCATTCACAAAGCCAATCACATAAACAGCAATGGCAAGGCCAATAAGGCCGACCACTATCAGACGCGGGTTGATTTTCGTTTTTTTCTTTTCTTGATCCATCTCGCTCTCCCGATAGATATTATTTTTGTTGACGTAGGCGCAGATGAAATGTCGCACTCGCCCGTCCTACAAGTTCACCTGCCGCATTGAACAGGTCTGCATCGGCAAAAGCAACCGATTTTCCAACCCGGCGCGCTTCCCCTTTGGCGATATAGGGTCCCGGCTGACCGGCTTTTAGATAGCTGGTTTTCAGTTCCAATGTTGACTGGCCGCCATATTTTTCCATATCCAGCGTGCTGCGTATCGCCACGCCGCAGGCCGTATCCAGCATGGTCGCATAGGCACCGCCATGCAATACGCCTTGAAAATTGATAAATTCCTCGCCAATGTCAAAAGCCACTTCCGATTGGCCATCGGCCATCAGCTTAATCTCACGACCAATCAAGCGCGACAGGTCAGAATCGGTCGCGGGCAGACCACTGGTAGGGAAATCCTTGAACGTCTTCGACATTAGGCACCGCCATGCAACACGCCTTGAAAATTGGTAAATTCCTCGCCAATGTCAAAAGCCACTTCCGATTGGCCATCGGCCATCAGCTTAATCTCACGACCAATCAAGCGCGACAGGTCAGAATCGGTCGCGGGCAGACCACTGGTAGGGAAATCCTTGAACGTCTTCGACATTAAGCCGATCCGATAATTTCATGCTCCCCAAGGCGTTCCATATATGCATTAAGATTTGTCAGTGACTCATCAAAGGGTTGACCAGCTTTGCGCACCATCTTGGCCACAGGATAAAAACAGCAATCCACATAGGTCAGCCGGTCGCCGCAGATGAATTCTTGCCCCTCCATTTGCTTCTCAAGCCATGCCAGTCCATCGGCACTGACCTGCTTGGAGGGAGCCGCTAAAGTCTCATGAATGGTCATGCGCGGGGCAAAAAATTCTTTGGCCTCCCCATGGCGAAAACCGGCCATCATGGGTCCAATAATAAGATAATCAATCTGCCGCATCCGCATACGGGTCACGGCGCGTTCGCTCGCTGTTGACCCGACCAAAACCGGGTCAGGCTTAATCTCCTCCAGATATTCGGCAATCGCCGCCACTTCCGCAATAATCGTGCCGTCATCCAATTGCAGGCAAGGCAGTTGCCCGGCCGGATTGATTTTCAAAAAGGCAGCCGCGCGATTTTCACCACCCATCATATCAATTTCATGACGCTCAATCTCAAGCTCTTTAAGACGCACAATGGCATCAAGCGCAGCTGGATTGGGCGCACGTTTGGTTGTATAAATTTTCATTGAATCCTCCTATCTAATTTCACCAGACCCGAAACCAAGGTTTAAGTTACAGTGCTATAATAGGCAAGGAGATTTTTCTTTCAATTAAAGGCGTTTCCTTAAGGTGCGCGAGTGAGAGAGGGTTATAGGACGTTCCAAATGGCTATGTAATCAAGAGTTATGTAATCAAGAGTTATGTAATCAAGAGTTATGTAATCAAAAGTAGTGAGCGACCATAGGCCTACCAAAAGCGGAATACCATTAGGAAGGAATATATCACAGTTAAAGAATGGTTGCTTGTGTGCCATATTCTTGGCAAAAGCGAAAGCGTTTGCAAGTGCCGATTGTAAGATTGGAGAAAATTTTGCCGCACACAAAACAATCATATTTTTTCGGATGGGCGGTGTTGGTCGCTGTCGGCTATAGCCTGTTTGTCGGTGCCGGTATGATTTTTTATGCCATGTCGGTTTTTTTGAAAGTCATTGTCGCCGAAACTGGCTTCAGTGTTTCTGAAGTTTCTGCCGCCAATACGATTTTTCTTGTCACTGGTGGGTTGGCCGGTATTGGCGTCGGCGAGCTTATCTCGCGCTATGACATACGCTATACGGTGGCCATCGGCACGCTGGTGATGGCACTTGCCTATTGGCTGTTACCGGAAGCCACCTCGCTGGCGGCGATTTACGGCATCTATATTTTATTGGGGCTGGGTTATTCGATGACGGCTTTGGTGCCGGCCACGACGATTGTGGCACGTTGGTTTATCCGCAAACGCGCTTTGGCCATTGCGCTGACTCAATCCGGCTTGTCGTTGGGCGGCATTTTGCTAACCCCGGAACTGGCCACCATGCTGGATGCAGGTGGGTTGCAAGCCCTGCGTCATCCTTGGGCTTTTAGCATTATATTGCTCAACTTACCCTTGGCCGTATTTTTGATGCGCCCATCGCCGCAATCCATGGGGCAAATGCCCGATGGCGATGCCGCCACTGGCGATGATACGATGCAAGACACTGGCATGACCGCCGGAGCTGCCCTACGCACGCCGTTTTTTCTGTGGTTTACGCTGGCCGCCATCTGCGCACTGATGGCGCAAGTCGGCACGATTGCCCATATTTATAATTGGGGGTTGGAGCGCGCCAATCCTTCCATTGCCGCCATTACCGTTGCCTCGCTCGCCTTTTGCTCGCTGACCGGTCGCTTAATATGCGGCGCCATTCTTGACCGGCTCAACCTATTTTATTTCGTGCTGGCCGCTTATCTGGTGCAAACAGTCGCCATGCTGTTGATTGCTTTTGTGGACGGCCCGGTGCTTGTTTTGGTGGCGACGATTTGTTTCGGCTTCACGGTCGGCAATGTGCTGATGGTGCAAACATTGCTCACCGCGGCGGCCTTTGGCTTGCGCGATTTCCCTCGTATTCTGAGTTACCAGCAATTAACCATGAATATCGGCGTTGCCCTCGGGCCTATTGTTATTG
>CAYQFO010000027.1:0-13153 GCA_964416815.1 uncultured Rhodobiaceae bacterium
CATCAGATGCGCGCGACCATGACGATGCGGTTTTTGCCGAGCCCGACCCCGACCCGCAAAATCAAGGCGGCTATGTGGTGTGGGTGGCCATTGCCGATGTGGCGCATTATGTGCGCCTCGGCAGTGCTATCGACAAGGAAGCCCGCAAGCGTGGCAATTCCGTCTATATGCCCGACCGCGTGGTGCCGATGTTACCGGAAAAACTGTCGACCAATCTGTGTTCGTTGCGGGTTGGCGCGTGGCGCGTGACACTGGCGGTGCGCATGACACTACGTGCCGATGGCCGGGTGGCGGCACACCGATTCTATCGTGGACCGATTAAAGTAGCGACCAAGCTGAGCTATCAACAGGCGCAAGATGCCTTTGACGGCAACCCTGCCGACGCCCCCACATTGGCGGCACTCTGGCAGGCTTATCAAGCCATGGCTGCCGCCCGCGAAAAGCGCGCACCGCTCAATATCGACAGGCCCGAGCGTCGCATTGAGCTGAATAAAGCCGGTGAGATTGAACGCATTCACACCCCACCACGGCTGGAAGCGCACCGGCTGATTGAGGAAATGATGGTGGCAGCCAATGTCTGCGCCGCCAAGACGTTGGAAAAGCACAAGCGGGCGTTGATTTATCGCGCCCATGACACACCACCCGATGAACGGGTGCGCGCATTGGCCGACTTTGTTCGCCCCTTAGGGTTAACATTATCATTGGGGCAGACAGTATTGCCGCAAATGTTCAACGCGCTGATGGCGCAAGCGCGTCAAGATGTCCATTATCCGAGTATTTCCGAAGCCGTGCTGCGAACACAAGCACAGGCCATCTACAGCACCGAAAATATCGGCCATTTCGGGCTTAATCTGGGACAGTATGCGCATTTCACCTCGCCCATTCGTCGCTATGCCGATTTGACCGTCCATCGCGCCCTGATTGCGGCCCTGAAATTCGGCGATGACGGCCAGACGACGGCAGAAGCCGAAGCCTTACCTGATATTGCCGAAACCATATCCGCCACCGAGCGGCGTGCCATGCTTGCCGAACGCGCCGCAAACGATCGTTATTTGGCCGCCTATATGGCCAATCGTCTTGGTGACAATTTCACCGGTCGTGTCTCCGGCCTGTCGCGTGCCGGTCTGTTTATTCGTCTGGATGATGGCGGTGCCGATGGTCTGGTGCCGATATCAACACTGGGGGCGGAGCGCTTTTATGCCGATGCAGAAAAAATGCAACTCACTGGCAGCACCACCGGCCTAACATTTCGTATCGGTCAAGAAGTCGAAGTGAAATTGAAAGAAGCGATGCCCCTTAAAGGCGGTCTTTTGTTTTCGCTACAGCAAGGTGGCACATATGAGCGCAAGAAAAAACGACGCCCGCGCCCGAAAAGGAGAGGTCGTTAATGCCTGTTAATCGCAATAAGGCACATGCCATGTGGCGCGGGGCGCGGCAACAATGTCCGGCCTGCGGTAAGAAAAGTATTTTTTCACACTATCTGAAAGTGCGCGAAACATGCCAGAAGTGCGGTCTCTATTTGGCGGGGCATCAGGCCGATGATGCGCCGCCCTATTTCACCATGTTCATTGTCAGCCTTGTGATTGTGCCGCTGGCGCTTCTGGTTGAACGTGAGTTCGCGCCACCGCTTTATGTCCAAGCGTCGGCGCTCTGCCTCTTGGCCATTCTTCTCAGCCTGTTTTTTCTACCGATTGTCAAGGGCGCGATTATCGGCCTGCAATGGGCATTGCACCTGCACGGCTTTGACGACCATGACCGGTAAACGTACACCGGGGCAGCCCGGAGAATATGCAGAACCGGGGGCGACCGTCGTGCGTCCACGCGATGCCGCCACGCTGATAATTGTGCGGCAAGCAAAGCAGCCGAAAATTCTGATGGGCAAGCGCGCCGCCACACATAAATTCATGCCGAATAAATTTGTTTTCCCGGGCGGACGGCTGGATGGTGTCGACCAAAGGCTGAAGCTCCCGCACGACTTACCGCCGCCCGTATTACAACGTTTGCGTTGCAACACAAGCAAAGCCGTCACCGACAACAGATTACATGGGCTGGCACTGGCCGCTATTCGCGAAACTTTTGAGGAAACTGGCCTGATTATCGGTCGCCCCGCCGACAGTGTGCCGCACACAACGCATCACGATTGGCGGGCTTATTTCAGTCATGGGGTTGTGCCGCCGCTTGATGCGATTGACTTTATCGCCCGCGCCATCACCCCGACCTATCGCACGCGGCGATTTGATACGCGATTTTTTATGATACATGATGGATATATTCACACCGACCCCGACAATACTGGCAATGCGTCGGGCGAATTGCTGGATTTACACTGGCTGACATTCAACGATGCCCGCGCGCTTGATTTGCCGGTCATTACCCGTGAAGTTTTGAGTCTTGTCGAAACCCGGCTGGCATTGCCGCGACAAAAACAAATCTATGCCCCGGCGCCCTTTATCCGATTTGTGCGCGGTAAATCGATTATTACACAACTGTCATAGAGGTTGACATTTGCCGCCAACCCCATATTTTCGGGTTCTGGATTTCGAGGATACATTATGGCCAAAGCAACAACCGTTAAAATCAAGCTGGAAAGCAGCGAAGGCACGGGATATTATTATGTCACCAAAAAAAACGCCCGCACCTTAACCGAAAAAATGGTGCAGCGTAAATACGACCCCGTCGCCCGCAAACATGTGGAATTCAAAGAAACCAAAATCAAATAGCGCAAAGATAAGACCGGACTTGTTGTTATATGCAAACAGATTATGCTTTGCCGATGCAGCAAGAACAGGCCGAAATTATCGCCCTTCAGGCGCTCACCTATCTGGCCACGCACGAAGACCATATGGGTAAGTTTGCTGCCCTGTCGGGCATGGGGGCGGACGACATGATGCACCGCGCCAATGACCCGGAAATGTTGGCCGGTGTCATGGACTTCTTTTTGTCGGATGAGAATTTGCTGACCGAATTTTGCGCCACATGTGACATTGCGCCAGACCTGCCCGCTCAAGCGCGCCAGCTTTTGCCGGGGGGTGCGTTGCCGCATTGGACATGAGCATGGCTGAAGCACCCCATCCCGATATTATTGAGCAGATGGAAAAGCTGGATATCACCATCAGCCGCCCGCTCATTATCAGCGACGCCGATGAAGTGCTGTTGCGCTTTATGCAACGGCTGGAGCATTATCTGCAACAACAAGGCTTATGGATTGACCTCGATAATTTCGCCATTTCTGGCAACATCAAATCGCGCGAAACCAATCAGCCGGTGGAGGTGCCGACCCTGATTGATGATTTCTTTGCCTCTGAAACCCTGCATATTGAACCGACAGATGGGGCCGCCAAAGCGTTGGGGCGGTTATCGGAACGGGCGCAAATTGTGGTGCTGACCAATCTACCCGTGGTCGAAAAGCAACACCGTATTGAAAACCTTGCCAAGCATGGCATGAATTATCCGGTCGTGGTCTGCAGTGGCCTGAAAGGCCCGAGCGTGGCTTGGCTGGCAACACGCGTGAACGCGCCGGTTTTCTTTCTGGACGATATACCGCACAATATAGACAGCGTGGCCAAGCATGCCCCCGAGGTGCATTGCATTCATTTTGTCGCCGACCCACGTCTCGGCAAACTGATTGATGCAGCCAAAGGGGCAACGGTACGCATTGATGTGTGGAGCCAAGCCTATGACTGGATCAGTGCTAAACTTGACGCACACGACATTGTGTCGTGATTGCGCGCACCTCTATACGCCGCAAGAAAATGCGCATAAGCGTTGTCCAATGTGCCAGTCGCCTCGCCAAACCACCCATGTCGAATTGACAAAATTGGGTTTGGCGCATTTGGATTGCGATGCGTTTTTTGCCGCCATTGAAAAGCGTGATAATCCGGCATTACGCGACAAGCCGGTGATTATCGGCGGCGGTCGGCGCGGCGTCGTTTCCACTTGTTGCTATATTGCCCGCATACACGGCGTGCATTCGGCCATGCCCATGTTCAAGGCCACCAAAGCCTGTCCTGATGCGGTGATTGTCAAACCCAATATAGAAAAATACGCTGAAGTCGGCCGCGCAGTGCGTGCGCTGATGCAAGAATTGACGCCGCTTGTCGAACCTGTGTCCATTGACGAAGCCTTTATGGATTTGCGCGGCACGCAAAAGCTACATGGCGGCGCACCGGCGCAAGTTTTGGTCAAATTGGCAAAACGTATTGAGCAAGAAATCGGCATTAGCGTGTCGATTGGTCTGAGCCATAATAAGTTTCTGGCCAAGCTGGCCTCTGATTTGGACAAGCCGCGTGGTCTTTGCATGATTGGGAAAGCCGAGACGCTTACCTTGCTGGCCGATATGCCAGTCAGTAAAATTTGGGGCGTCGGACGCGCTTTGCAAGCCAAATTGGAGCAAGACGGCATTCGCACAATCGGACAAATACAGGAAATGGATCCGGCCTATCTGGTCAAACGCTATGACGCTATGGGCCTCAGATTGGCGCGCCTATCGAAAGGCCAAGACAGGCGTGCCGTGACCCCGCAATCGGAAACCAAAAGCATTTCCAATGAAACTACTTTTAACAAGGATTTGCGTAACCCCAAAGCACTGGAAAAACACCTCTGGCAGTTGAGCGAAAAAACCGCCACCCGCTGCAAAGCCAAAAATTTGGCCGGTAAAACTGTGGTGTTGAAAATGAAATCGACACGCTTTGCCACACTGACCCGTAATCGCACCTTGCTTGACCCGACGCAAATGGCCGAGGAGATATTCAGCACCGGCCAAAAATTACTGCATCAAGTGCTGGACGAGAAACCCGACACCGCCTTTCGGCTTATCGGCATTGGCGTGTCGCATTTGGTGGACGCCGCCCTCGCCGACCCGCTAAACCTTGCCGACCCTGACAAACAACGCCGCAAAGCCGCCGAACAGGCCATTGATAAAGTGCGCGGTAAATTCGGCACAAATGCGATAAAAAAGGGACGCAGCCTCTAAAGCGCACATTGCATCACCCCTCGGTAGCCCCTATCGTCAAAAGCATGACCGATATTGAACGCAAGCTGGAAGAAGCTGGACTCATTTTGCCGACAGTCAAAGCATCGCTTGGGGCCTATGTGCCGGTGATAAAAACCGGCGCGTGGCTCTATATCTCCGGTCAAGGGCCGGTGGCGGCAAGCGGCAGTGCTATTTGCGGCCGATTGGGCGAGGATTTAGACATTGAAGACGGCAGCCGCGCCGCCCAAATTTGCGCTCTCAACATTATCGCACACTTAAAACACACGCTCAGTGGCGACTGGTCACAATTGAAGCAAATTGTGCGTGTTGGCGGCTATGTCAACAGCACACCCGATTTCACCCACCAACCTGCTGTACTGAACGGCGCATCGGAACTCATGCAAACCCTGTTTGGCGACGCCGGTGTGCATACGCGCATCGCTGTTGGCGTCGCCGCCCTGCCGATGAACTGGGCCGTCGAAATCGACGCCATTGTCGAGCTTAGCGCATGAGCGCGACCGACGGGCTTTGCTTACGTGTCCTCGGCAGTTTGAACAATGTCGCGGCAGCCGACTGGGATGCCTGCGCCAATCCGCAGGGAGTGCCCTATAATCCGTTTGTGCGGCACGCATTTTTGTTGGCATTGGAGGAAAGCGGATCCGCCATCGCCGACACTGGCTGGTTCAGCCAACATATTGCGGTGGAAAATGCCGAGGGTGAAATTGTCGCCGCCATGCCGCTTTATCTGAAAAACCATAGTCAGGGCGAGTATATTTTCGACCAGGGTTGGGCTGATGCGTTTTACCGTGCTGGCGGGGAATATTATCCGAAATTACTATGCGCCGTGCCGTTTACACCGGCGGCGGGGCGACGTTTGCTGGTGCGTGCCTGCGCGGATACCACAGTGCATGAAAACACCCTGATGGCCGGGGCCATGACATTGATGGAGCGGCTGGAGGCTTCCTCTCTGCATATTAATTTTTTGCCGGAAGCCGAGTGGAAATCACTTGGTGACAAGGGATTTTTGCAACGCACCGACCAGCAATTTCACTGGCACAATAATGCCTATCAAAATTTTGACGATTTTCTTGCTGCGCTGGCCTCGCGCAAGCGCAAAAATTTGAAAAAGGAACGCCAAAAGGCGCTGGAAAACGGTATTGAAATTGAATGGCTGACCGACGACCAGCTCACCGAAACCCATTGGGATGCGTTCTTTACCTTTTATACCGATACTGGCAATCGCAAATGGGGGGCGCCCTATTTGACGCGCCGTTTCTTTTCGATGATTAACGACACCATGGCCGAGGATATTTTGCTGGTGCTGGCCAAACGCGATGGACGCTATATAGCAGGTGCGCTGAATTTTATCGGCAGCGATGCGCTCTATGGGCGTAATTGGGGCTGTATCGAAGACCACCCGTTTTTGCATTTTGAACTCTGCTATTATCAGGCAATTGACTTTGCCATCGCGCGTGGCCTCGCCCGTGTCGAGGCAGGCGCACAAGGCGCACATAAGCTGGCGCGGGGCTATACGCCGCATCATATCTATTCGGCGCACCATATCGCCCATGCGGGGTTACGCGATGCGGTGGCGCATTATCTTGAAAACGAACGCCAATATGTTGATAATGATATTGAAGTTTTGAAAAAGCACACGCCTTTTCGTAAGCCGGAAAGCGCATAATACACTGAAGTTATAGAAAGTTTATATAGTTATTCATTATTTTCTTATAACTATATATATCTTGCTATAACTGCATAAACTTTATATAACTGCATTATGGATAAAAGCCAAAATCCTTATGCGCCCGGCGCGGGTACCTCACCTCCGGAACTTTCCGGTCGCCAGCATATTGTTGAAACGGTTGAGATTACATTGAAGCGCATTAAAAATGGGCGGTCAGAAAAAAACATCATTTTGGTTGGTTTGCGCGGAGTCGGTAAAACCGTCTTACGAACACAATCCGCGAAATAGCCGAGGAGAAGGACTACATCACCGATGTGCTGGAAGCGCATGAAGGCAAATCTCTCGTTGAGTTGTTGACCCCTTTCATACGGCAGACTCTGCTGAAATTGAACAAAATCAATCAAGGCAGTGAATTGGTGCAAGAAGCCTTGGGCGTGCTGAAAAGCTTTATGAAATCAATTCACTCTTTGCGATTGAATCTCGCGGGCGTCGAATTGGGCATTGAAGCCATCAGTGGTCAAGCTGACAGTGGCGATTTGGAAAACGATTTGCCCGACATGTTGTTGGCTCTTGGGAATGCCGCCAAACAAGCAGAAGTTCCGATAGCCATAATGATTGACGAATTACAATATCTATCAGCCAAAGAATTAAGCGCTCTCATCATGTCCATTCACAAAATAGCTCAGCGTCGCCTACCGCTTTTGATTATTGGTGCAGGCCTGCCGCAAATACGCGGATTGGCGGGGAATTCCAAATCCTATGCTGAGCGGCTGTTTACCTATCCTGAGATAGGCGCGTTAACCGATGCGGCGGCTGTTTCAGCCATCCGAAATCCGGCACATAAAATGGGCGTGTCTTATACCGATGACGCGGTTGCAGCATTACTCAAAGAGACGGAAAAATACCCTTATTTCATCCAGCAATGGGCTTATGAGGCTTGGAACATTGCTGACACCAACAAAATCAATTTGGCGGATATAAACAAAGCAACGCCACAAGCTATTCGCGAGCTTGACCAAAGTTTCTTTCGGGTCAGATTTGACAGATGCACACCCAGCGAGAAGCGGTATATGCGTGCGCTTGCCAAATTGGGCGAAGGCCGACACCGTTCTTCCAATATTGCTGCCCAACTCAATGTAAAATCTCAAAGCGTTGCCCCGGTGCGTAGCAGCTTGATAAAAAAGGGCATGGTTTATTCACCGACTTATGGCGATACGGCCTTCACTGTGCCACGATTTCATGATTTCATGCAGCGTATAATGGACTTGGAATTGTAATGGGTTTGGGCAAATGCAGCTGAGCGATGCTTATGATGACAATAATATCTTCGCCAAAATTCTGCGCGGCGAAGTGGCGTCCATCAAACTCTATGAAGATGGCGAAACACTCGCCTTTATGGATATTATGCCCCAGATTGAAGGGCATTGTCTGGTTATTCCCAAGACGCCATGCACCAATTTCCTGAGCATATCGCCGGAGGCCGCGAGTGCGTGTATCTGCACAGCCCACAGATTGGCACCGGCCGTGCAACGCGCCGTAAAGGCTGACGGCTTTATGATTGTTCAGCTCAACGGCTCAGCGGCCGGACAAAGCGTGCCGCACTACCACATTCATATTTTACCGCGGCAAAATGGACTGGACCTGAAATTCCACGCCCGTGACCCCGAAGATATGGAAGTGTTGAACGCCATGGCAGAAAAAATCCGCGCCGAGATTGGTTAATCAGCTTACTTTCACGTTTGATTTACCAGATTTTTTACGCGGCTTGTCGGACGTGAATTTGAAAGTCAGTTTATTATCCTTGCCGAGGTCAACCTTGACCACGCCGCCAGTTTTTAGTTCGCCAAACAGCAATTCATCGGCCAACGGTTTTTTGACCTTCTCTTGAATAACCCGCGCCATCGGGCGGGCACCCATTTGCGGGTCGTAACCTTCTTTAACCAGCCAATCCATGGCCTTGTGCGACACTTCGATAACCACATTGCGGTCAGCCAATTGTACTTCCAGCTGCAAAATAAACTTCTCAACCACGCGGGCAATCACCTCGCTCGACAGACTGTCAAAGGCCACGACCGCATCCAGTCGGTTACGAAATTCCGGCGTGAAAATGCGGGTGATGGCTTCGATGTCTTCACCTTCGCGTTTTTCTCGCCCAAAGCCCATCGGCGCACGCGCCATATCGGCAGCACCAGCATTGGTAGTCATAATCAAAATGACATTGCGAAAATCCACTTTGCGCCCATTGGCATCGGTCAGACTGCCGTGATCCATAACCTGCAACAACACATTGAATAAATCGGAATGCGCCTTTTCAATCTCATCCAGCAGCAATACGCAATGCGGGTTTTGGTCAACCCCATCCGTCAGCAGCCCGCCTTGGTCATAGCCGACATAACCGGGCGGCGCACCAAGCAAACGCGAGACGGTGTGGCGTTCCATATATTCCGACATATCAAAGCGCAGCAATTCAACCCCCATAATTGACGCCAATTGACGCGCGACTTCGGTTTTACCGACGCCGGTCGGGCCGGAAAACAAATACCCGCCAATCGGCTTTTCGGTTTCGCGCAATCCGGCACGGGATAATTTAATTGCCGCAGCCAGCGTCTCAATCGCTTTGTCCTGTCCAAAAACGACGCGTTTCACTGCCACATCAAGATTACGCAATTTTTCCGTATCGTTTTTGGAAACATTTTTCGGCGGAATACGCGCCATCGTACCAATCACATCTTCAATATCTTTCACACTAATGGTTTTTTTACGTTTCGAGACCGGCAGCAGCATTTGTGACGCCCCCACCTCGTCAATCACGTCAATCGCTTTGTCCGGCAATTTACGCTCGGCCATGTAGCGAGACGACAATGTAACCGCCGTTTTCAACGCATCATTGGTGTAGCGCACACCATGAAATTCCTCAAAATAGGGTTTCAATCCTTGCAAAATTTTAATGCTGTCAGCCACGCTCGGCTCATTGACGTCAATTTTTTGAAACCGCCGTGCCAAGGCACGGTCTTTTTCAAAATGCTGACGAAACTCTTTATAAGTGGTTGACCCCATGCAACGCAACGCACCGCCTTGCAAGGCCGGTTTTAATAAATTGGAAGCATCCATCGCCCCGCCGGAAGTGGCACCAGCGCCAATCACTGTATGAATTTCATCAATAAACAAAATCGCTTCCGGCATCTCTTCCAGTTCAGCGACAACTTGTTTCAACCGCTCTTCAAAATCACCGCGATAGCGTGTTCCGGCCAGCAGTACACCCATATCAAGCGCATAAATAACATTATCCCGCAACACTTCCGGCACATCGTCTTCAATAATTTTGCGCGCCAAGCCTTCAGCAATGGCGGTTTTGCCGACGCCGGGGTCGCCGACCAACAATGGATTGTTTTTATTGCGGCGGCACAAAATTTGAATTGACCGCGCCACTTCTTTATCGCGACCAATCAGCGGGTCAACCCGCCCTTGGCGCGCTTTTTCGTTTAAGTTGACACAATAAGCCGCTAGTGCTTCGCCATCCGGCACAGCGGAAATTTCTTCTTCATCGGGCATCCCTTCCACACGTTTTGTTTTGCTTTGGCCGACTTTTTTGGCAACACCGTGCGAAATGAAATTGACCGCGTCATAGCGCGTCATTTCCTGCTCTTGTAAAAAATAAGCCGCATAGCTTTCGCGCTCGGCAAACAGCGCAACCAACACATTGGCACCGGTCACTTCACCACGCCCGGAAGATTCCACATGAATGACCGCGCGCTGAATAACGCGCTGAAACCCTGCCGTCGGTTTGCAATCCTCACCATCATCGATAATCAGCTCGGTCAATTCATTGTCGATATAATTCACCAGATTGGTTTTCAACAAAACAATTTCGACACCGCACGCTTCCATCACGGCGACGGCTTCGCCATCATCGGTCAATGCCAGCAGCAAATGCTCCAGCGTTGAATATTCGTGGTCGCGCTCATTGGCCAGCGTCAATGCCCTATGCAATCCCTCTTCCAGTTCTTTTGAAAATGCCGGCACGACAGTCTCCTTTCAGTCTTTTTCCATTGTGCACTGTAGCGGATGGTCGTGCTGGTGCGCGATGTCCATGACCTGTGTTACTTTGGTTTCTGCGACTTCATATGTAAAGACGCCGCAAATGCCAACCCCATTTTGATGCACATGCAACATAATTTTGGTGGCATCTTCAATACTCTTTTGGAAAAAACGCTGCAACACATAAATGACAAATTCCATTGGCGTATAATCATCGTTCAGCAAAATAACTTTATACAGTGACGGCTTTTGGGTTCGGGTTCGCGTCAATGTCGCGGTGCCGGTTCCTTTATCACCATCGCCCTGCTTGTTGCCGTCTTTTGGTTTCGACATCGTGCTTTGAGATTTATCGCTGACATATTTCATAAGCCTATTTTGACGCGAACCGCCGCAATCCTCAAGAAAAACCATACGAAAATTATGCGAACATTATTCGGGGATTATTCGGGTATGCGCGAATAATTTTGTAACACACGCCTTGCCTGTTAAAATAAGCCAGTGGAGTGATTCGGGTAAAGTTCATGCGTTGGTGTGTTGTGTTGATTATGTTGGGATTAATATCGACCGCCCATGCGGCACCGTTTTCTTCGGTCGTCATTGATGCTGCGGACGGGCGGATTTTACAAAGCTATCGTTCAAATCAATATCGCCATCCGGCCTCTTTGAGTAAATTGATGACCGTTTTCATTATGCTTGAAGAAATTGAAACCGGCCACTTAAAACCCCATACACCCATTAGAATATCAACCAACGCCGCCAAACAACCGGCGAGCCATATTGGGTTGCGAAAATACACCCGTATTCCGGCTCATATGGCGTTGAAGGCGCTTATCATTAAATCGGCCAATGATGTCGCAACAGCGGTGGCCGAACATATTTCAGGCACCGAAACACATTTTGCCATGCGCATGACCAAAACAGCTCGAAAATTAAAAATGACGAAAACGACTTTTGCCAATGCCTCAGGTCTCTACCATCGACACCAACGCACCACAGCCAGTGATATGGCGCGGCTGGTAAAAGCTTTGCTTGAGCGTTTTCCCCATTTTCAAACATTGTGGAATGTGCAGGCCTTCAATTTCAACGGCAAACGCTATATCAGCCATAACCGTCTACCGCGCATTTTGCCCGGTAGTTTGGGCATGAAAACCGGCTATATTCGCGCTTCCGGCTATAGTATCGCCACCGCCGTCGAGCGCAATGGACGCCGCGTTATCATCGTGTTGATAGGCGGTCGCACGGCACTGACCCGCGACCGGCAAGTTGTCTCACTGGCCGAACGCACACTCGCCCGCGCACAGCCGCTAAAAAATACCGCATCCGTCGGCCGCACCCGTCGGGTGCAAGTCAGCAAATGGCTGAGCCATAAACAAAACACCGCTTCTTATAAAAAACGCAATAAGCCAAAACGGGTGCGAGACTGGGAAATTCAGGTTGGTGCTTTTCGCGTATCACGATTGGCGATTGAACACTTAAATTACGTCCGGCGTTCGCTCGGCAACAGCCTCGACAAAGCCGCCGCGCGCACCGAATTGGTGACCACAAACGGGCGCCAAATTTATCGCGCCCGCTTTGCCAATCTGTCTGAGGCCGAAGCGTTCAATATCTGCCGACGTCTGCAAAATTTGCGGCCGGGGTGCCTGCCCATTGCACCCTAATCACTCTTTAATCGCCATGTAATATACGCCGCGCTTCATTGAGTTTGCGCGTCAGGCCATCTGTGCCGCCCGTGTCAGGATGGTTTTTCTTAATCAGTTTTTTGTAAGCCGCCTCAATTTCTGCATCACTTGCGCCTTGCTTAAGCCCCAAAAGGTCGAATGCCTCCTGACGCGTCATGCCTTGCTGCGTTGATGCTCGGTGCGGCGGCGTGCGAAGCTCACGCAAAATCCGAATGGCAAAAAGCAGAATAAATCCAATCGCACCCGCCGCCGCCATACGACCGCTAAAGGCCAGAACGGCAAGCACAATGCCACCAATCACCAAGCCGACAATAAGGCAAGTCTTGAGCAGTTGGCGCGGGTCGGCGCGCGACACCCATCGAATGATGAGCAACAACAGTAAAACAATAAGTGCCCCAAGTGCCAAATAAGCCATCAGTTTTCATCCTTTTCCTAAATATACTGCATTTTCGCGCACAAATATGTAATCTCCCTCCATGGCCAATCATATTTTAGGGCAAAAACGCATAATCATTACCGGTGCCGCCGGAGGGCTGGGACGCGCCATTGCCATTGAGGCCGCCAAACACGGCGCACAACTGGCTTTGTTTGAGCGTGACGAAGCCAAGGCCGCCCAAGCCTGCGATGGCCTAGCGGATGCCATCGGTTTTACCGCCGACCTCACAAACGCGCAAGCCGTGGCAGACGCGGTCAAAGCCGCGACCACCGCGCTTGGGGGGCTGGACGGGTTGGTCAATAATGCCGCCATATTGGCCGATGATGACACCAATGTGCTCG
>CAYQFO010000028.1:0-4934 GCA_964416815.1 uncultured Rhodobiaceae bacterium
AGATTGTTGCAATCGAGTCATTTGTGTGCAGGGTTGATAACAGCAAATGACCGGTTAGAGCCGCTTTCACCGCAATCTCCACCGTTTCTTGGTCGCGTATCTCGCCGACCAGAATCACTTCAGGGTCTTGCCGCAGGAAGGCGCGCAAAATGGCTGAAAACGTCATGCCGATTTTTTCATTGGCTTGCGTTTGCCCCAGACCTTCCAGATAATATTCTACCGGATCCTCGGCCGTCATGATATTGGTACCGGGGTCATTGATATATTGCAACGCACCATAGAGCGTCGTCGTCTTGCCCGAACCGGTCGGGCCGGTCACCAACACCATGCCTTGCGGCGCGGTAATCGCCTCAATCACCTTTCTCAAATCATTTTCATTGAAACCGATTTTATCAAGCGACAGTGACGGGTCGCCTTTCAACAGGCGAATACAAATACGTTCGCCATTTTTACTCGGTAGCACGTTAAAGCGCGTATCAATATCCTGCCCGTCTTTGGCTGAAAACGTAATGGCGCCGTCTTGCGGTAGGCGCTTTTCAGCAATGTCACAATCAGCCAGAATTTTGAACCGCGTCACCACAGCTAGATAATTTTGAAACAGATAATCGGCAAACTGCTCCATGGTTTGCAGCACGCCGTTAACGCGCATACGCAGACGCGCCACCTCCCGATATGGCTCAATATGAATATCACTGCAATCGAGATCAACCGAGGTCTGCAAAATATCATCAATAAATTGTATCACCTGACTGGAATCATCGGCATTATAATTGGAACTACGGCGTCTTTTGGGTGCCGCCGACGACGGTTTTGGCATTGCCGCCATCTGCTCCGGCGCATCATGAACCGCTGCTTTGATTTCCGGCTCTTCCAAACAGGCCATAAATTCGGACGGCTTAATCAAAAAGAATTCAACATTATGATTGGAAATCGCCTTAATTTGATTGCCCAAAGTGGCTTTGGTCGGGTCTACCGTGCCAACCCGCAAAAACCGACCCTCGCGCGCAAACGGCAGAATATATTCGTCGGTAATCATTTTTTTTGGCAGGATATTCAAAATATCAACCGGAATATCTGCTGGTGCCAAGGCTTTGCGGCGCAACGCATAGGCGCGTGACAAAATTGTCAGAACCAGTTCCTCATCAACCTTTTCTTCCATCAGCAGGCTCAATGCTCTGGCCGAGCGCGATTCGGCCACAACCATGGTTTCTTTAATGACGTCTTGGCCAACCTGACCACTGGCTTGCAAAATTCTTAATACGCGGTCAGCAACATCTTTACTGTACTCAATCATTTCCATACTCACTGATACATGGTGCCGCTATGGCTCAATCACACGCATTACCTATTTCTCTTTTTTCTCAATTTTTTCGTTTTTACTTGTTTCTTTTTTGACGTCCTTTTTGTCAATTTTTTTCGGCTTTTTGGCGAAACTTTCAATCAAGCTATCCGAGCCTTTGTCGGCCGCAGGCTTATTCTTGGCATCGGGCGCACTCGGTATGTTCGCAGTACGCGGCTCTTGTTTGTCGCCGCCCGCCGTTTCAGCTTTGATTGTCGGGTTGTTAATGGTTTCTTGGCGCAATTGCGCTGCCTTCGGCAGTTGCTCAATCGGGTTGATTTCCGGCAATTTGTCAAGCGGCAAGGTAATCAAAAACCCGCGCGCATTGGTGACGTAAATTTGCTTGGCAGTGATTTTTGCAATCATCCCCCGATTGCTGCCCAGTGATTGGCCTTCGGTGAGAAAATATTCTTGCTTGGTCAGCCTGCCAATATCGGTTCGGCCGCTATCCAGCCTGTCCTGACTGTCATAAAACGCAAAAGGCGAGAGGGAAATAATCGCCTGACTGTCGAAATTTTTCACCCGTTCAGCCCCCGGCACACGTTGCACCACCTGACACGGCATTTCATCGCGGCGAAACAAGGCACAATAGGCCTCCCCATGCGCCCAAGACAAAAGCGGCCCGATATCCATATTATAAAAATGCCGACCCGAACCGGCAGCATCGCGTTCATGGCGCAGAATAATATCGGAATCCATAAAAGGCATGTATTTGTCAAAGAATTCGCGCGCATTGCGCATCGCCGCCGACTTGGTTTCATATTGGCCAAGACGCGCATAAGCCAGTCGCGCCTTTGAGTCCCGATTATCAGCGTTATCCACCGGCATGGGGGCAGGCACAGCCGCCGCCGCCAATTTATCGGTGATGGTTTTTTCCCGGATAAGAAACCGCCGCCCAATTTTCAGATTTTTCACATCGACGACGTCATTGCGTACACGCAATCGGTTGACTTTTGTTTTATAGGTTTTCGCCATTTTGGCCAGCGTATCGCCTCTGACAATAATATGGATGAGCGAGCCATTGTCACGTGGCGATACATAAAGCCGCATTGGGGTGGATAATTGCCTTTCGCGCGCCACACCATTGATGGCCAGTAAGTCGGCCGATTTCATGATGAATTTGCGGGCGATTTTTGAGATAGGCTCGCCTTTTTTGCGTTCGTAAACCCAACGACGTTCGCCCCCCGCCCAATAAAACAGCCCGGCTGGTAATTTCGTTGGCTCTTTAACCAGATGAATAATCGGCTTGCTGGGCGGTTTCGACAAAACCAACCCTTCCAACCGATATTTGCGAGTCGCAAAGGCGGTGAAAAAACCAGGGTCAGATAGCAACCCGCGTGCGACGCCCTCAGAAGATAAAGGGTCAAGCCCTGCCGCCACGCGCTCGGCTGCCAGTTTTGCCGCTTTGGCCGCCTCTTCGGCTTGCGCGGCACGCTTTTTTTCAAGCTCCAGCGTTTTGCTCAACACATCTTTTTTCTGCTGATTCAATTTTTCGACCTCGCGTTGACGCTTCAAGCGGTCATCCAACCTCTTCAAACCGCGAACAAACGGGTCTTGCGGATTGGACGCAGCAAAATCTTGTGGCGTTTTCTTTTCCCCCGGCTTCGTGGCAGCGACCGCTTTCGATGCTGCTTTCGGCTTTGTTTTTGCTTGTGCTGAGGGCGACGGCTTAACATCTTGCGCCCATATCCATGTTGTGCCGAAAAACAGCAGCACCAAAATCAGCATGATGGGCTTGACGAAACGCATTATTCGACCTCCCCTTGCGTTGACACTAATAATTTTGACGTGATTTTCAAATTGAGGGTTCCTTCAATCGGTTCCAGTGTTTCCTCAATCAGCTTGACTTGCTTGCTTTCCTTAACAAAAACACGGCGTATTTCGCTATAGACATCGTAGCGGCCTTCCAATTCCAGAACCACCACATTGACTTCCAATTTTTTATCACTGACAACCAATGTGCGTTCAGCATTGGATGATAAATTGTAACTGTTCAACACTATCCCATAACGCTGCAAAGCATCTGTATAGCTGTTGAACAGGCTCTCAAAGCTTTCGGTTGACGACAATTTGCTAAATAAGCGTTGACTGGTTTGCTGCTCAAGGATGATTTTTTGGTCTAAATTATTGGCAATCCGTTCGTCTTCTTTAGCCTTGGCTTCAAAGGTGCGCATCTCCGTCAATTTGCGATTATTGTTGGAAATTTGTGGCTGGATAACGACCAGATTAACCATTGGCGGCACGGCGGCAACCAATAAAAGAAGCACGCCGCGCGCAATCGTATAGGGCAGTAATGTGTTTGTGGACTGCGCATCATAAGCCGCTGTCGCATTTTTGACGCCAACCATGCGTGTGACCGATGCGGCCCGCCGAAACCGCGCCCAGAAACCGCTTTTTCGCTGCGGATTGATGTCACGCTGTTTGGCGATAATTTCATCAAATTCCTTAAAATCTTCAAATTCTTCGTCGAACGCGGTATCGAACAACGCCGCATCTTGTTTTTTCGGCTGCGGGGGCGCATCGGGTTTAACATCGGGGGTAATATCACCAGCAATTTCCTTATCTCTGAGTGTCATTTCATCATCTGTCGACACCTCACCGGCACTGACGGGGGTGGGCGCACCCGTCACTTTTTTGCCAACAGCCATTCTATCAGTATCGATTGGGGAGGACACCGCAGCATCGTTCAAATGATTCAACATCTCGGCAAAAGCAGAAATACGCGGGTCATCCACCGGGCGCAGAAAAATCGGCACACCACGACGCTGAATAACCGGCTTGGGCGGCGCAACCGGAGGCGCGACGGCAGGTTCGCCCTCGCCGTTCAGTTCGCGCAATAGCGAGTGCGCCATTGGCGATAAATCATCTTTACCGGAAGAGTGTGCTCGCGCCATTATTCCGGCCTTGCCAAATCAGCAGTGAGCTTGAAATGCCACAAATCATCTTTGCGTTCGGTTGTTATCCCCGGTTCGCGCCGCGAAAATTTTTCGCGTTTGAAATTGCTCTTTATTGCCGAAATCGCGGCACTGGAAGTAGCGATGCCGATAATTTCAGCCCGCCCATCGCTATTGATGGTTATTTTTTCGAGTTCAGCTTCGGCAGGCACCAATGACGGCAACGCAATCAGAAAGACGCTATAGGCTGTGCTTATGACTGCGTCCTGCACTTTGATATTCAATGTGCTGAGGTCTGATAATTTTTTTTCATTTGATTTGCGTCTTATTTCTTGCACAAAGGCCAAAGATTTTGCCGAATCATAACGTTCTGAGGCTTGGCGCGTCTGCAAAAAAGTGGGGACGGTATTAAAACCGAGAAGCGCCGCCGAGAGAATGCCCACGGCGACAATCGACACACTGAGGACGCGGTTCAGCGCCTTAAGCTGGCGATTGAAGCGAATGACCGGCGCATCTTCCAGAAAATTCATTGAAATAAGGCACCGGTGTCCTTTGCTGGCTCCTTTGCCGTCAACATTCAAGCCCTGTGTCGCCAGCCCAATCGAGGTCGTGAACACGGATGGATTCTTGAAAAAATCAACATAGCGCGCATGAGCATTGGGGACATCAATCCCTTCCATCGCGTCATAAGGGATGAGACG
>CAYQFO010000028.1:4944-12904 GCA_964416815.1 uncultured Rhodobiaceae bacterium
CGTCGTATCGAGCCGGTCGGCGAACAATGCTTCAACATTGTCCAATTCTTTGAATTCGGAAACCAGAAACATCTTGTCGGGCGGTGGAAAGTCTCGCTCCTCGACAAGAAAAGCAATGGCTTGTTTAACCTGCTCGCTGAGACGAATGGCAACTTCTTCCCAAAACTCACCACTGACATCGCTCACACCTTCCAATTCCAAAAGCAGGGCTTCGTCAAAATCGGAAATTTCAACTTTCTTGGAAACCACGCGCCCGCGCATATGGCCGACAATCATGCTGCCGCCGGGGCATAAATGCAGCACCGTAAATGGTTTATAAATATCGTCTTCCGGCAAGCGGGCATAAATGCCATTCAGCAAGGAGAACATTTCGTTCTCGATAAATATCGGCAACAAATTGGCATCAAGCAGCAAGCCACGAAAACGGTCAAGATTGGCAATTGACAGGGCTGAAACCAATACCAGCGTGCGGTCTTCATTCTCATTACTGTAGAGAATTTGATAGCGGACGACTTTACCTTCCAGATTGGTAAAATCAGGGTCAAACTCAGCCCAAAATTCCAAATCTTCGGCTTCTTTGCGCAACTCGGCTTCGGAGAAATATGGGAGCGTCACCAGACTGGTATTGAAATAAGACGCCGGAATCGCAATACCGGCATCCACACCGTCAACTTGTGCCTCCTCGGTGGCTGACGCGATTTCTTCAACCAATAGGGGGTAATTGTCCTGCACCGATGCGCGTCCAATCGGCGCCGGTAGCGCCCACGACACCAGACGCGCCAGTTTCCAGCTATTCAAAACCGGTTGTAATTGCAAAACAGAAATCGCATCGGGATGCAGCTTAACCGAAACGATACGTTCCTGTTGATGCACCAACGGCCCGGCGATTTGCACCGCACCCGTTAAAAAGGCCTCAGCTCTACTCATACCAGCTCACACAACCTCAAACTCACCTTCTACACAAATAGGCTCGAATCACACAACCTGATAGAATCTACCATAGTTTAATTGCTTTTGCGCAAGATATAGCGATTCTTCACATTTGCTTGCCAAAGCCCTTCATTCGGTTCTACACTAAACCACAGGAGATAATTGTATGTCGCAAATTGAAGTCACACCAATTTCCGGTGGCGTCGGCGTGGAATGCGCCAATCTTGACTTAAGTCAAGATTTGTCAAATTCCGAATTTGCCGTTATCCGCGAGGCGTTCATCGAACACGGGCTGATTTTCTTCCGTGACCAAAAAATAACGCCGGAACACCATATTGCCTTCGCCGAACGCTGGGGGAAGATTAACATTAACCGCTTCTTCCCGCGGGTTGAAGGCTATGAACAAATCGCTGGTGTGGTGAAAGAAAAAGACCAAACCACCAATATCGGCGGCGGCTGGCATACCGACCACAGCTATGACCATATTCCGGCCATGGGCTCCATTTTGTTGGCGCGCGAAACCCCACCGGTCGGTGGCGATACGCTGTTTGCGTGTATGTATAAAGCCTATGACAACCTGTCGACGGGTTTGAAAAAAACACTGCAAGGCATGAATGCCGTCCATTCCAGCCGCCATGTGTTCGGCGAACAGTCGGCTTATCGAGAGGCGATGAAGGACCACTTCTCCAATGCCGAACAGGCCACGCAAGATGCGGTTCATCCGGTGGTGATTGTGCATCCTGAAAGTGGGCGCAAAGCCCTTTATGTCAATCCCGGCTTCACCCTGCATTTTGAGGGCTGGACGGCGCAAGAAAGCAAACCACTGCTCGATTATTTGTATGAGCACGCCACGCTGATGGAGCATACGACGCGGTTTAAGTGGGCCGAGGGGTCAATCGCTTTCTGGGACAATCGCTGCACTTGGCACTATGCGCTGAATGATTATCACGGCCAACGGCGCGAAATGCACCGCATCACCGTTGAAGGCTCTGCCCTCAATTAAATTTCTAAGCTCGTCGTGCTTGATTTGTCATCCTTCGGGCGGTCATCAGCAGGGAAGCGACCGGTCTTCAAAAAGTAAATCTGTTCGCTAATGCCGGTCGCATAATCGCCAATGCGCTCAAGATTCTTGGCGATAAACAGCATATGCGAGCTTGATGAAACTTGTTCCGGATTTTCGGAAATTTTGACCAATATCTCGCGGAACAAGATGGTGTGCAAGCTGTCCACCTCGGCATCGCTTTCGCGAATTTCCATTGCCAATTCATGGTCATTATTGGCATAGGCCTCCAGCACATGATTGAGCATTTGCTGCACCAGCTTTGCCATGCGCGACAGACTAACATTATCGCCGCGACTTTCGTCACTCTCAATCACCACCGAAGCCCGCTTGGCAATATTTTTTGCATAATCACCAATGCGCTCCAAAATGGAAGCAACTTTGAGAGCCACAATCACCCGCCGCAAATCTTGCGCAATCGGACTGCGGAGCGCAATCACCTCAATAACCCGCTCGTTCAATTCATATTCAATCGCATCCAGCTTGGCGTCATTGGCAATCAGTTCTTCAAGACGCTCATTATTATGCGTTTCCAATGCCGCCATAACGCCCGCCAACTGACTTTCGGCCAAACCACCAAGACGGGCAATCATCTGGTTCAAGTCGGCCAAATCTGCATCAAAACTGGTAACGATATGTTGCGTGTTCATATTTTTATGCCTCTTTGCACCTAGCCTATTTTGCCCGATATATAGGCCTCAGTCTGTGAATTTTTCGGGCGCGTAAATATCTTTTGCGTATTGCCATGCTCAACCAGATTGCCGAGATGAAAATAAGCCGTCCTCTGTGATACGCGCGCCGCCTGCTGCATCGAATGGGTCACAATGACGATTGTATAGTCCTTACGCAATTCTTCAATCAATTCTTCAATCACGGCAGTCGCTATCGGATCCAGCGAGGAACACGGTTCGTCCATCAGCACAATATCGGGATTAACCGCAATGGCACGGGCAATGCACAAACGTTGCTGCTGGCCACCCGACAGAACGGTACCGGCGGCCGTGAGCCGGTCGCTGACCTCATGCCACAAACCGGCACGCTTAAGGCTGGTTTCCACCATATTGTCGAGTGCTTGTTTGTTTTCGGCCATCCCGTGAATGCGCGGTCCATAGGCGACATTATCGTAAATTGATTTAGGAAACGGGTTGGGCTTTTGAAACACCATACCGACGCGCGCACGCAGCTCCACCACATCAAGTGTGCCGGTGTAAATATCCTCGCCATCAATGAGCAACGCGCCCTTGACGCGACAGCCTTCGATGACATCATTCATGCGATTAACGCAGCGCAAAAAAGTTGACTTACCGCAACCCGACGGACCAATCAGAGCCGTTACCTCATTGGCATGAATATCAAGATTAATGTCATCCAATGCGCGATTGTCGCCATAGTGAACGGTGATTGCTTTTGAACGAATTTTGATTTTTTGGGTCATCGGCTCACCATCTTTTTTCGAAGCGTTTGCGCAGGTAAATCGCTATTGCGTTGATGAATAGCAGAAACACAAGCAGCACCACAATACCAGCACCAGTGCGCGCCACAAAGGCACGTTCGGGATTATTGGCCCACATAAAAATCTGCGCTGGCAAAACCGTGGCCTTGGCGGTCACATCGGTTGGCGTATCAACGATAAAGGCCATCATTCCAATCATCAGCAGAGGCGCGGTTTCACCCGCCGCCTGCGCCAGACCGATAATTGTGCCGGTCAAAATACCCGGCAAAGCCAGTGGCACCACATGATGCATAATCACTTGCAAGCGCGAGGCGCCCACCCCGAGTGCGGCTTGACGAATGGAGGGTGGAACCGAGGCCAAAGCGGCGCGCGTGGCGATAATAATGGTCGGTAGCGTCATCAGTGCCAGCACCATGCCGCCCACCAATGGCGCCGAGCGCGGCAAATGGAAAAAATTGATAAGCACGGCGAGCCCCAGCAAGCCGAACACAATGGATGGCACCGCCGCCAGATTGTTGATATTGACTTCAATAATCGCGGTGAGCCGGTTTTTCGGAGCGATTTCCTGCAAATAGACGGCGGCCAGAACGCCGAGGGGAAAGCTGATAATCAATGTGACGAATATGGTCAGCAACGAGCCTATAAACGCGCCTCTAAGACCGGCCATTTCCGGCTCGCGGCTATCGCCATGAGTGAACAGAGCCCAAGCAAAATGCCGTTGGACGCGCCCTTCATTTATCAATCGGTCAAGCCAGACCAATTCGCGGTCACCGACAATGCGGTCGGCACTGGGCAAATTGCGGTCAATCAGCCCTTTCATCACCAAATCCATATCGTCGGAAAGTGGCAGACTGAGCGACACGCTCTGTCCGGTTTTTTCGCGATGTGCCAACATATGAGCCTGCAACGCATCGCTGGCACCAATCGACAAAATCCGATTAAGCGCACGCCGCTCAGACCGCTCGGTTACTTCCGGAAATTTGCTCTGTAAAGCCCGCCGCACAAGGCCGATATAATTGGCATCATCGGGTGACGCAATCTCTTCGCCGCTCAGCTCAATGTCCAGTGTGACATGATAATGGGTGAAGGCCGGAACCGAAGAATAAAAAATTGACCCCAACAGCACCATGACAATCAGTGCCGCCGCACCAATCGCCGCCAGTCCACAGGCCTTAAAGCGCGCTTCGGCGCGATAGCGTTTTTTAAGCAAACTGCGCCGCTCACTCATATTGTTCTCGATATTTATTAACAATATAAAGAGCCAACACATTCAGCCCCAAAGTCATAAAGAACAGCACCAAGCCGAGCGCGAAGGCGGCCAGCGTTTTGGCACTGTCGAATTCTTGGTCGCCCACCAGCAGCATCACAATTTGTACGGTCACTGTTGTTACCGATTCGAACGGATTGGCGGTCAGATTGGCGGCCACGCCTGCGGCCATGACCACAATCATGGTTTCGCCAATGGCGCGCGAGACGGCCAGCAAAACCGCGCTGACAATACCGGGCATGGCAGCGGGCAAGACAACTTGCGTAATCATTTCCGATTGCGTCGCGCCCAAAGCGGCAGCACCATCGCGTAAAGTTTGCGGCACAGCATTGATAACATCATCCGACAGCGATGAAACAAACGGGATAATCATAATGCCCATCACCAAACCTGCCGCCAATGCCGATTCCGAGGAAAGCGTCAGACCGATTTGCGTGCCGCCATCGCGCAATAAAGGGGCCACCACAAGGGCAGCAAAAAAGCCGTAGACCACAGTCGGAATACCGGCCAGCACCTCAATGGCAGGCTTGGCAAAGCCACGCAGACGCGGGGTCGCATATTCCGACAAATAAACCGCCGACATCAGACCAATCGGCACCGCCACCAACATAGCAATAAAGGTAATCATCAACGTGCCGGCAAATAACGGCACCGCGCCAAAGGCACCCGAACTGCCCGCTTGGTCTTCACGAATGGCAATTTGCGGCGACCATTTGAGACCGAATAGAAATTCGCGCAACGACACCGTATCAAAAAACCGGACGGTCTCAAAAATCAGCGACAAAATAATGCCAATCGTCGTCAGAATGGCAATCGTCGAGGCCGCAATCATCAGCCATTCGGCGACGCGCTCAACCGAATGGCGAGCGCCAAAGCGTGGTGCAATCCGGCGCTGACCCCACAAAAACCCCACAATCGCTGCCAAACCCACCAGCACGCCGCGCAAAATATCGGCATAGGCCAAAAGCCGACCATAATAAGCGGCGACATCTTGCACCCTCTCATCGACAAAAGAAGGGTTAAGAATGCCGCTGTGAAAGGCTTTGGTTTGTGCCAGAAACACCCCAAGCTCGCCAGTGCCAGCATCGGCAAAAGCAGCCTTCAGGGCATCATGAACAATTTGGTTAATCACCAATGGAGCAATCGCGCTCCACAGAAAGATAAGCAGAATTGGCCCCAGCACAACGCAGCCAATCATAAATACGCCATGATAAACATTACGCGAGTGTTGCTTAACCGCGCTGTCGGCAGCCAATGTTTTCACACGATTGCGGCCAAAGAAAAATGCGTAAAGGGTAAGCCCGAGCAGGCAAATCAGAAGGAAATTTATATCCATGAACCGTTAAATCTCCAACCCCATCGAACCGTCTTACAGTGCCAGTTTTTTCAGCTCTTTGGCATTTTTACGATATTTGTTACGCTCTGCTTTCGACAGTGGAATCAATCCCTTATCGACCAGATAGCCATTATCGCCAAAGGCTTTTTCGCTGGTGAACGCCGCCACGTATTCCATAATACCCGGCACCGTGCCGACATGGGCGTGCTTGATGTAAAAATATAGCGAACGCGAAATTGTATATTTGCCATCGGCGATATTGTCAAAACTTGACTCAATGCCTTCTACAGATGCCCCTTTTATTTTATCGGTATTTTGGTCTAAAAAGCTATAACCAAACACGCCAACAGCTTGGCTATTGGTCGCCAGTTTGGACACCATCAGATTGTCATTTTCACCGGCATCAATCCAAGCCCCGTCTTCACGCACCGTGCGGGTCAGCTTTTTCCAGCGCGTTTTGTCCGATTTTTGTAAGCCTCTCATATGCGCAAAAGCGTTGGCACCTGCCGACATGGCCAGTTCCTGAAAAGCGTCACGCGTGCCCGATGTTGGGGGTGGTCCCAGAATTTCGATTTTTGCGTCCGGCAGAGACGAGTCAATATCGCGCCATTTTTTATATGGGTTGATAACCGGCGCACACCATTTGGCTTTACACGGATGCTTCGGGTCCGGCACAAATTTAGCCGTTGCCAGATAGATTTGTTTGCGGGTCAATTTCAGTGGCGGCGCAGCTTTGGCGTTGGCCAGAACAATGCCGTCAAAGCCAATCATAATCTCGGTCATGTCAATGCCATTGGCCTGACATTTTTTGAACTCTTGGCGTTTAATGCGCCGCGACGCATTGGTAATATCGGGGTGCCGCAAACCGATACCGGCGCAAAACAACTTCATGCCGCCGCCCGAACCGGTTGCTTCAATAACCGGCGTTTTGAATTTTGAGGTGCGCCCGAATCGTTCGGCAACGCTTGCGGCAAACGGAAATACTGTTGAGCTGCCAACAATCTGGATTTGAGTGCGCGCCTCGGCAGCACCAACCATTGCAAAGGATGCAATAGCTGTCACAAAAAATCGCGTTTTCATCATTTTCGTCTCCACCGAAAAGCCCCTCACTTTTATGATGATTCTGTTACAATAAATCCAGTCAAATCCGTCAATGGGCCATCAATGGCAACCACCCTTGGGAGCTTTGAACGGGCATTTTTCATTCAGGTTAAGAATTCATTAATCAGCCTTGACACGGGGTTTTCAGGCCAATAGCGCTTCAGGTAATAATAAAAAGGGGAGGCAAGAGCCATGAGACTGTCCATAAAACTGACGACTATTACATTGACCGCGCTGATACTGACGGCTGGCGCATCAGGAGCCACAGGGAACACACCCGACGAAGCCGACACGGCAGCGTTTTCTGATTGGAGCAAGTGGATGCCTGCTATCCCGTCGGGTACTGTTACGCAGACACGCACCATGCTATGATGCCTTTAATCGCAGATATCACTGCGGAGACCTGACCGCTTGGTCTGATTTCCAAGCACCCGATACCCAACATTATGGTGTCGGCATCGACGACAAACTCAAATTTTAAGGGCTAGTTGACCATGCGGGTTTTACCTTCCCAGAAAGGTTCGCGTAAATTGCGTTTCAGCACTTTACCGGCACCCGATAAGGGCAGCGTCTCGGCGCGCATTTCAGATGAACGCGGTAATTTATAATTGGCAATCAAGGGGCGGCAATGCTCAACGATTTCATCGGTTGAAATGTTGTTTTTGGCTTCTTTCGGTACAATAATCGCATGCACCGCCTCACCCCATTTGTCGTCGGGAATGCCAATCACCGCAACCTCGGCAACGCCGGGATGAGTCGAAATCGCGCTTTCCACCTCAGCCGAAAAAACATTCTCACCACCGGTGACAATCA
>CAYQFO010000029.1:0-1166 GCA_964416815.1 uncultured Rhodobiaceae bacterium
GGCTTCCACAGCACAAAATCGCCCGCATTGCGCTTATAGGGAGCGACTTCTACCCGCGCCCCGTCCAGCATATCGGCCAGACTGCGCCCCGACAGCGACCCATAATCAGCATCGGAGGTGACATCAAACAGCACATGACCCTCTGCCTCATAGGCGTGGCCTTTGTCAATCAGCCGTTCCATCATCGCAATCATATCGGCGATATGGTCGGTCGCATGTGGCTCAATATCGGGCGGTAGCACACCCAGTGCTCCCATATCGGTCAGATATTGCTTGTGATAACGCCCCGTAATCACACCAATCTCTACCCCCTGCTCAACCGCCTTGGCATTAATTTTATCGTCAATATCGGTGACATTGCAGGCATAGACGACCTGCTTATAGGTCGCCCGCAACAACCGCACCAACACATCAAACACCACCGCCGGACGCGCATTGCCGATATGCGCCGGGCCATATACTGTCGGCCCGCAAACATATATCGTCACGCGGTCGGAATTTTCCGGCTCAAAAACCTGCTTGCCACGCACCGGTGCATTATACAAAGTAAGTTGTTGTTGGCTCATATTTTGTCCCATTTGCGCGACCATATCTATCTTTGATACGGCAAACAAGCCGCACCGATTGGCATTTGATTCAAATTTAACTATAGTAAGGAGAACAAAATGGCTGTCGTGAGAAAAATAGCTTCCGCCCACGCAAATGGTTTTTGCAAAGATGCAAACCCTTCTGCAAATTTAGTGAGGCTCGCTTTCTCGCGTATCATGGCATAAGGCGATGACCTGCTGGCGGCCACATGTAAATTCTGGGCATTCGATATGCCTGACGCATACCGGGACGTATTTCCCGTAAGGTGAGGCACATGGATCAAAGGGTAGACGACAGCAAAACACCGATTGTTAAAGAGCGGGATATTAAAGTGACAAAACCTTCACGCCAACAAGCCGAAGCAGCCGTGCGCACGCTTATTGCATGGGCAGGAGACAATCCTGACCGCGAAGGGCTGGTCGACACACCCAAGCGTGTGATTGATGCCTATCAAGAGTTTTTCGCCGGTTACGAAGAAAACCCTGAAGAGGTGCTAGGGCGCACATTTGAAGATATTGAAGGCTATGACGATATCGTCATGCTGCGCGATATTGCGCTGGAGAGCCATTGCGAGCATC
>CAYQFO010000029.1:1176-12819 GCA_964416815.1 uncultured Rhodobiaceae bacterium
TGGTGGCCATTCTGGGCAAAGTGCATATTGCCTATATGCCAGTGTACAAAGTGGTCGGCATTTCCAAGCTGGCGCGCGTGGTTGAAATTTTTGCCAAACGCCTGCAAACACAAGAAACCATGACCGCGCAGATCGTCGATTGCATCCAGCGCGTGTTGGAACCGGCAGGCATTGCCATTCTGGTGGACGCCAAGCATCAATGTATGACCACACGCGGCATTAAAAAACCGGATGTGGCAACCATCACCACGCAATTTACCGGTGTGTTTGCCGAAGAACCAAAACTCGAAGCGCGCTTTCTTGCTTTGCTGGGCGGCTAGTTCTATAACCGCTCAAAGAGATTGATGGAGGTTTCGATGAGCCGTCCTTTCACACCTTTCGCCCAACGCAAAACCATAGAGCAGGTTGAAGAAGGCACTGAGCTGGCACCAAAATTTGATGCCGAGGGCCTTATCCCCGCCGTCGCCACCGATTATGAAACCGGTGAAATGCTGATGCATGGCTATATGAATGAAGCAGCCCTGAAACTGACCATTCAAACCGGTGAGGCGCATTATTATTCGCGCTCACGCCAGGCCCTCTGGCACAAGGGAGAAAGCTCTGGTCTGATACAAAATATTGTCGAGATGCGGATTGATGATGACCAAGATTGCGTCTGGTTACGTGTGCGCGTCGGCGGCAATGGTGCTAGTTGCCATGTCGGCTATCGTTCGTGTTTTTACCGCTCACTGCCGACCGGAAAACTGCCAGACACACCGATTGAGTTGTCTTTTGAAGAAACCGAAAAACTCTTTGACCCGCATGAAGTCTATGGCGATACGCCAAACCCAACCAAGCTTTAGCTAACTCGAAATATATTCCCGCATGGCTTGGGCTTCTTTTTCCGTCTGGTGAATTTTGTAATTCACCAAATCCCCAATTGAAATAAGGCCGCACAAAGTGTCGTTCTGCATGACTGGCAAATGACGGAATTTCTTTTCGGTCATCATCGTCATCGCTTCATTCACCGATGTCTCAGGGCTAACCGAAGCCGGTCGTTCGGTCATATGCTTGGCCACCGGTTGCTCCAAAATCCGCGCACCACGGTCGGTCAGCGCACGAATAACATCACGCTCGGTAAAAATCCCGACCATGCCGGTGCCATCATCGGCCACAACCAGCGCCCCGATATGGTGATTGTTCATCATATCAACAGCCTGCTTAACCGTCTTCTTGGCACTGATGGCGATGACATCGCCACCTTTATCGTTCAAAATTGTTTGAATGCTCATGCCATCTCCTTTCCGACAAGAATCAGTGTTTTGCAAGAGGCTCCCAATCTGGTTTTAGTTTGGCTTTTTCCAATCACCATAGTCAACATTGCCCGGCCCACCCGAAGCCGATAAAGGCGGGCGGTCAACCACACCTATCAGCAAAAAACCGGCAAAAAAACCGACAAGATGCGCGACCCAAGCAATCCCGAGCGTCGCCCCGCTCGGATCCGCATAGCCCAAAGGCCCAAGCAAGCCAAATACGAGATTGATGCCCAGCCAAACAAGAATGAACACCATCACCGGAGGCCGTCTCCGCACCTCGCGCAAGGGCAGTAATCGACGCCGATTACCGGCAATGGACACGTAAAACCGATACGTATCAGAAAAAACAAAGCGCGCCGCCGCACCCATCATGCCGGAGATAGCACCCGAGGCACCGACAATCGGTGAGAAATAACTCTCCACCGACCCTGCATCCATCAATGGTGTCACCGCTATCTGGCCGATACCAGCCAAAATAAGACATAGAAAATACAGCGTGAAAAAACGCCACGCACCCATGCGTCGTGCCACAGGCGTGCCGAACGCCAACAGCCAGACCGCATTCAAAACCACATGGTTCCAGCCGCCATGCACGAAGCCATAGCTGACGAGGGTAAAAATACCCTGCGCCATGCCGCCCGGCAGGCCAGCCTCCGGTATAAAAAATCGCGCCGGAAACAGCGCGTAATCCACCATAAGAAAAATGACCTGCGCCTCGTTGCCGAATTCAATATAAGCTTGCACGGCCAACATCAAGCCGATGAGCAATAAAACGGATTTCGGCACCCGAATGACTGGCTCAGAAGCTTGCGGCGTTTCACTCATGATGCCGCTTTCAGAGCCGCTTCAACCAGTGGCAGCCGGTCATTGCCAAAATACATATCGGTTTTGTTGATGAACATGGTTGGTGACCCAAACCCGCCACGCTCAATCAATTCTTCGGTATTGGTGCGTAGCCGGTCTTTAACCGCATCACTTTGAATGACCGCCGCCACTTCATCGGCATCCAGTTTGACGGCTTTGCAAATGGCGGCAATTTCTTGCGGCTGACTGATATCTTTCAATTCACCCCAATAGGCATGAAAGGCCGTGCGCGCAAAATCGGTCAAACAGCCTTTGTCCAAGGCCACAAAGGCGGCGCGCATAATGCTAACCGCACGCACCGGAAATACAGGCGGATTGCCAATCGTGACGCCACAAAATTGGGCCCAATCTTGTAAATCTTTCAGATAATACCGGCCTTTCACAGGATGCGGGTTGGCGCGTTGCTCATAAACCGATTCATTGACCGCATTGAACACGCCACCGACCAATATCGGCTTCCACTCAATTTCAACCCCGCATCTTTCCGCCACGCCTTCGACTTGCGAAAAGGCCAGATATGTCCACGGCGAGGAAATATCGAAAAAGAATTCAAACTGCGTCATGCGCTCACCGCTTGTGGTGCGAGAAATTCTTGCCCACAAATGTGGTCGGATATTTTCTCGGCTATCATAATGGTCGGCGCATTCGTATTGCCACCAATGAGCGTCGGCATCAGCGAGGCATCGACCACGCGCAAAGCCTCAACCCCATGCACTTGCCCATGCTGATTGGTGACGGCCATCGGGTCGCTGCCCATTTTGCACGTGCCAATCGGATGATAGAGCGTCTCGCCATTGGCGCGTATCCATGCGTCCAGCGCGTCATCATTATCGATACTAACATCCGGCCCCGGCTTTTTTTCTGCACCGCGATAGGCATCGAAAACCGGTTGCATGAAAATGCGGCGCGTTTCGCGAAAGGCGTTGCGCGTGTCAATCACATCCTGCTCGGCCGACAGATAATTCGGATGAATCGACGGGTCGGCCATCGGGTCGGACGAGGCCAGCGTAATATGCCCGCGGCTTTCAGGGCGGCAAATATACATAACCGAAGAAAACCCATGCTCGGTCGGTATGTCTTCGCGACCATGAATATCGGGCGTGGCCGCGGACACATAATGTAATTGCACATCAGGAATATCCTTGCTCGGATGCGATTTGAAAAACGCACCCGCCGCCGTCGGCGGATAAGCCGCATCGCCCGTGCCGAACAATAAATACTGCACGCCAGCCAATGTTGTGCGCCACCAAACGGCAGAGCGGTGCAGCGTTACTTTTTGCGTGCAGGCAAATTGACTGACCAAGCCCAAATGATCTTGCAGATTTCGGCCGACACCGGACAATTCATGCACCATATCAATGCCGTGCGGTTTGATGTCTTCGGGGCGACCGACACCACTGCGCATCATAATTTGCGGCGAATTGAGTGCGCCTGCCGACAAAATAACTTCCTTTTCGGCATAAACAATGCGCGTCTTACCCTTTTGAATAAATTGCACACCGACCGCTTTTTTGCCTTCAAAAATCACCTTATCAACCTGCACTTCGGTTTGCGTGTGCAAATTTTTCCGCTTCAGCACCGGATGCAGATAACCGTGCGCGGCACTGCATCGTTTTGAGCCTTTCATCGTATGCTCGTAGCGCGAAAACCCTTCTTGCTGTTTGCCGTTAAAATCTTTCGTATGCGCAAACCCCGCCTGCTGTCCGGCCTCAACAAACACATCCAGCAATATATCATTACTGCGCTCAGATTTCTGCACCGATAGCGGCCCGTCCATGCCGTGAAAACCTTCATCGCCATCACCGGCGAAACTTTCGGCGCGACGAAAATAGGGCAGAATACTTTCATACGACCAACCGGCATTACCTAGCTGATTCCAATGGTCATAGTCCCAAGCGTTGCCGCGAATATAGACCATCGCGTTAATTGACGACGAACCGCCCCAACCACGCCCACGCGGCCAATAGAAGCGCCGCCCGTCCATACGGGGGTCGGCTTCGGTTTCAAAACCCCAATTTTCGTCCTGCTTTTCCGGCACAAGTTGCGAATAGCCCGCAGGCATATGAATAAACAGATTTTTGTCGCGCTTACCTGCCTCCAACAGCATAACGCTGTCTTTAGCGTTTGCGCTCAACCGATTGGCCAACACACAGCCGGCACTGCCGGCCCCGACAATCACATAATCAACGCGTTCCATCATTTGTCCACTTCCTCCAATTCTCTCTTAAAACGTTGCCAATTTTCAACATAGTGGGCGGCTGAGGCAATTATGAATTTTTCATTGTCCTCACCCAATGCACGGATAATTTTACCCGGCATGCCCAGCACCATAGAGTTGTCGGGAATTTCCTTGCCCTCACCGATCAGCGCATGCGCACCAATTAAACAATTACGACCGATTTTGGTGCCATTCAATATGGTTGCCCCAATACCAATCAAGCTGCTGTCGCCAACCGTGCACCCATGCAGCATGGCGCGATGGCCGATGGTTACATTTTTGCCCACGGTCAATGGAAAGCCCATATCGGTGTGCATTATCGCGCCATCCTGCACATTGGAATTTTCGCCAATGGTGATAGGTTCATTATCGCCGCGCAAGACGGCATTGAACCAAACACTGGCGTTTTCATGCAGGATAATATCGCCAATCACCTGCGCGTCCGGGGCGACCCAATAGTGGCCGCTCGCGGGAAATGTCGGCTTCAAATTGCCGAGGGCGTAAATCATCTGCTTCCCCTTTGCAAACAATGTCTGTTCTATGGTAATGGCTGAATCAAATCTGTCGAGAGAGAAACTATGTTTAAGCGCATATTATCGTTGGTCGCACCAGAAGAAGAATCGCCGATTTGGCTGATGGCGATAATCATATCGGGGATATTCTTAGGCGCCGGAACGATGGTCTATTTTTATTATTTCGGCACCGGCTTGGGGCGGTTTGAGGCAACGGCCTATGATCCACGGGAAAATAGCACACCGGTCAGATTGGAGGTCGGCGGCACATTGTTTGCCGTTCCCATCAATTACACACGTAATCGGCATAGTCGCCGCGCCGCCGTGCTGGATTATATTGAACTGCATGCTCTGCTACCCGCTCTGACGCCCTATCAGAAAATAAATGCCGATGAATTTTTACGCACCGATGTAACCTCTCTGCTTTTGCTGATAAATGTACGCAAGGTAAGGGATAAGATACCGGAGCAGCAATTTTTCAATATTGTCTATCAGCCTTATATTATCGGCAGTGGCGAAGTGCGCCCGGATGGCTTGCAAAGTTTCAGCTTTACCGACAAATCACCCTATGCCGACAAACAGATTTTCCGCGCCCTGCTGACCGGCACGTCGGAACAGCGCCAAACACCGCCGTTTTTTCTATGCGATAAAACCGATGCCCCGTCGCCAAGCTGCGAAAGTCGCTTCCCCCTCGGTCAGACGGCGCGCGTCAGCTATCGTTTCAAGCGCGCTTATCTGAAAGACTGGGAGACCCTTAATGCTGCCGTCAAAGAGCTTATCCGCAGTTTCCGCGTTGCAGCCCGAACAATGAACTGACTTTTTCGTGGTTCTCGTTAAAGCGTCGGCAGGTCAAATTCTAAAATCGCCATATTAAAGGAATAAGAGACATCACCGTCTTCATCATCGCGGAATAATGTGGCGATAAATTCATCTTCTATCAGCACTTCAATCATGTCATCCACCGCACCGCGCCGTAAGGTTAGTGACTCATTTTGGAATTTCAACCGCAGATAAGTCTGCACCCGCACCATTTCATCATTGGTCATCTTTATATCTCCTCCAGCATTGCCTATTGCGCCGTGTAGCCGCCATCAATCACCAATTCGGCACCATTCATCCAAGCCGATTCGTCTGACGCCAAAAATAAAATACCATTAGCAATATCGCGCGGCACCCCCAGACGACCCGATGGCGTCGCCATGGTGAGCATTTCAATGGCATCGTTTTCGCCCGGAAAAGCTCCTTGTGCGACAGCATTCTTCAGCCCCTCGCGTAAAATATCCGTGCCGACAAAACCCGGATGCATCGAATTGACGCGAATTTTATAGCCAAGTGAACCCATTTCTACGGCCAGCGCTTTAGTCAGCAGACGCACACCCCCCTTGGCCGCATGATAAGGCGCTTGCGCGCTTGAGCCGACAATGCCGTAAATGGACGAGATATTGATAATGCTGCCACCCTTCTCCTTCATCAAGCCAATCGCATGTTTGCAGCCCAAAAATACCCCATCAAGATCAATCGCCGTGACCTTGCGCCATTGTTCCAGTGTCGTCGCTTCAGCCGGGGTCGAGTCATGCACAATACCAGCATTATTAACCATCACATCAAGCTGCCCAAAGCCTTGAATCGTGGCCGCCATCGCCGCTTCCCATTGGCTTTCATCGGTCACGTCATGCACCATAAAGCGCATGTTTTCATGCCCGTCAGCCAGTGCTATACCTTCATCTTCGAGTATATCAGTGACCATGACATTGGCACCCTCAGCGTGCATCAGCCGCGCCATTTCAGCACCCAGCCCTTTTGCACCGCCGGAAATAAAAGCTGTTTTGCCTGCCAGTCGTGCCATGCTCTGCTCTCTTTCTTATGACGGGCGGCTAAATGCCATCGCCATTATCAACGCTGTGGTCCATCGTGCGCGACGGCTCGGACGAGGATACTTTGCCGACAATTTTGGCTGGCACCCCAACCGCCGTTGTATAGGCCGGCACATCGGTCAACACCACCGACCCGCCACCGATTTTAGCGCACTCACCAACGCGGATATTGCCCAACACTTTGGCACCAACCGAAATCAACACACCATTACCGATTTTCGGATGCCGGTCGCCGATTTTCTTGCCACTGCCGCCCAGCGTAACCGAATGTAGCATGGAGACATCATCGCCGACCACGGCGGTCTCGCCAATCACCACGCCAGTGGCATGGTCAATAAACACGCCCTTGCCGATTTGAGCCGCCGGGTGAATATCGGCCTGAAAAACTTCCGACGCTCGATTTTGAATATACAAAGCCATGCCGCGCCGGTTTTGACCCAACAGCCAATGCGCCGCCCGATAGGCTTGCAGTACCAAAAAGCCCTTATAATAAAGCACTGGATCAAGATAAGATTGGCAAGCCGGGTCGCGGTCATAATTGGCGACAATATCGGCGCGCAGACTGTCGCCGATGGACACGTCACCGCTCATGGCCTCTTCAAACACTTCGCGCAAGACCAAGACACTGATTTCGGAATTGGCCAGTTTTTCGGCCAAATGATTGCACAACACATCTTCCAGCTTTTGGTGGTTCAACACGCTGGCATAGAGAAAGCCCGACAAGGTCGGTTCATTCTCAGCCACAGATTGTGCCTCGTCGCGCACACGATGCCATACAGGGTCAACGCGCAGCGGCTCATTTTGGGTTTTGTTTAACTTATTCACGTGTCACCACTTGCCATACGCCCTTTCATCGTCAAAACTATACCTCTTATCATCAAGACTATTCATTTTTGACCCTAATGGCAATGAATGGAGAAACGCCGTGACTGGTTTTTTTTCAGATTCTATCACACCGCTTAAAAGCGACAGTCAACGCATTGCCATTGGTATTGAAAAATACGAGACGGCGCAAATTGGACATATGCTGTTCACCTATCCCGAAAAGCACAATGTTATTGACCTTGAAGGCTGGCAGGCCATTCCCAAAGCATTGGCAACATTACTTGATGCCGGTGATACGCGACTGATTGTGCTACGCGGTGCCGATGGTGACGCATTTGTTGCTGGTGCCGATATTTCGCAATTTGAAGAGGCTTTTTCGGGCGCTTCTGGCGTCCATTATGATGCTGCGACCATCAACGCCTTTGAGGCGATTGGCGCGTGTCCGGTGCCGACACTGGCCGCCATTGAAGGCTTTTGCATTGGGGGTGGGCTGGGCATTGCTTTGCATTGTGACTTACGGCTGGCACGCGAAGACAGCACATTTGGCGTGCCTGCAGCACGGCTTGGGCTGGCCTATCCGCCCAATGCCACCCTGCGTTTGGTGGAAATTGTCGGGCGCGCCGCCGCCAATGAGATATTGTTTACAGCGCATCGATTTGATGCCCAAACCGCGCTTAAAATAGGATTGCTCAACCGCTTGACCGGCATGGCCGATTTTGAAACCAGTCTAACTGAGTGGGTGGCACAAATTGCCGCCAATGCGCCTTTATCTTTGCAGGCGGCCAAATTTATTATGGACAATCCGCAGGCCGCAGCATCAAAAATCAATAAACACCTTGCCGCCTGCCTACAAAGCGAAGACTATGAAGAAGGGCGCACAGCCTTTATGAAAAAACGCAAACCCAAATTCTTTGGAAAATAGCGGGGAAACATGGATTTCAATAGACAAGTGGCGATTGTTACCGGTTCATCACAAGGCATCGGTGCCGCCGCCGCGCGCGGACTTGCCGCAGGTGGTGCCAAAATCGTGGTCAATTATGCCAGCAATAAAGCCGCCGCCGACGCGACGGTGGCGGCCTGCAAAGAATTAGGCGGCGCGGCCATCGCTATCAAGGCCGATGTCGCCGATGATACCGCTTGTAAAAAATTGGTCGAGGCCGCCATCAATGAATGGGGACAGCTTGATATTTTGGTCAATAATGCCGGTACCACAAAATTTATGAATCATGACAATCTTGAGGGGTTGGACAAAGCTGATTTTGAACAAATTTACGCGCTTAATCTGATTGCTCCCTATCAGATGGCCAAACATGCGCGGCCGCATTTGGAAAAAAGCGATGCCCCTTCCGTGGTCAATATCTCTTCTGTGGCCGGTGTGCGCGGCGTCGGTTCTTCGATTGCTTATGCGGCTTCAAAAGGCGCACTCAATTCCATGACATTGGCATTGGCGCGAACGCTGGGACACAATAAAATTCGTGTCAATGCGGTCTGCCCCGGCTTTGTCGGCACCAATTGGTTCCGCAATGCCTTCGGCGATGACGGCTTTAACATGATAGTAGAAGCCCAAAAAAACATCACTCCAATGAACCAAGTGGCCGGGCCAGAAGACATTACCGGCCCGATTTTGTTTTTTGCCAGTCGCATGAGCGGCCATGTGACCGGTCAATTATTGGTGGTTGACGGCGGGATGCTGCTTGGCATGCCGTTCAATGCGAATTAGAGTGCTATAATGGTTAAGAAGCTGAAGCAAAAAGTCTGCGATATTATTGACGCCATGGAAGCTGACCTGATTGATGCCAGCCATGCCATCCATGCCAATCCCGAACTCGCCTTTGAGGAAGTCTTCGCGCATGGCCTGTTGACCGATAAGGTTGAAGCGGCAGGCCTGCCGGTTGAACGCCATGCTTGCGGGCTGGACACGGCTTTTATTTCCGCCTTTGGCAAAGGCGAGAGCGAAGTCGGCATTTTGTCGGAATATGACGCCCTGCCCGGCATCGGCCATTCGTGCGGGCATAATATCATCGCCACGACCGGTCTTGGCGCGGCACTGGCACTGGCGGCATTGGACAAAGACTTGCCCGGGCGCGTGCGCTATCTTGGCACACCAGCCGAAGAAACTGGCAATGGCAAAGAATTGATGGCGCAGCACGGCGCGTTTGACGCGCTGGATGCCGCCATGATGGTGCATCCGGCAGGCGTTGACCTGATGACCATGCCGAGCCTTGCGGTCAATGAAGTGCGCGTCACCTATAGCGGCAAGGCCGCGCACGCCTCAGCCATGCCTTTTGCCGGTGTGAATGCGCTGGATGCGCTGGTGACGGCCTATCAGTCGATTGCACAATTACGCCAGCATATTCGCCCCAATGAACGTATTCATGGCATTTTCAACGAGGCTGGTCTGGCACCGAATATCGTACCGGACCGCGCTGTCGGCACGTTTTATGTACGCGCGGCAGACGGGCTGATGCTCGCCGATTTGAAAAAACGCGTGCAAAACTGCTTCCAAGCCGGTGCGCTGGCGGCAAGCTGTGACGTGCAGATTGACTGGGCCCCCGCCGATTATCTGGAAATCAAAGAGAGCTGGCCGATTGCCGAACGCTATGTCAAAAACGCCGAAAGTCTGGGGCGCAATTTTTTTCCACTGGAAAAAATGCCATCAAGCGGGGCGGGCTCGACAGATATGGGCAATGTCAGTCACCGTGTGCCATCCATCCACCCGATGATTGCATGCGCACCATCCAATGTCGTGATTCACAATCCGGAATTTGCCAAATGGGCCGGCTCGAAAAAAGGCGATACCGCCGTCATTGACGGCGCCAAGGCGCTGGCCATGACGGCACTCGATGTGCTGACCGACACCAAATTGCGCACCGAGGCCCATGCCGCTTTTCAACAAACCGCCGCGCAATCCGAGCAGGCACTGAAAACCGCTTGGCACGGGCAAGGCGACACCACCTTGGGCGGGTGCGGCTGTTGTTAAAGCACAACGATATTCCCAAAATCCATAATGACGCTGGCGACAGCGACATTTTCATCTCGGTAAAAGAATTTGAATGCACTGGCGCATCCCCTCCCCATGACCACCCGCATATCTATCTCGACATGGGACATGACACTGAAATCATCTGCCCTTATTGTTCAACACGGTTCTGCTACAAGGCCTGATAAAACTTGTGACAGGCTACAAAATACGCCAGAGTGAACCACTAAGAGGTTGTTGATGGTTCGCGTATTTGTTGTTTTTGCGTTGAGTGTATTGATTTTGCTTGTCGGTCTCCTTCTTGGGTCGACTTTGCTGATTTCATCCGATATTCAGTATGAAAGTTTAGTCGACAAAAACCGCAACGCAGAATCTTTTTTTTATTCGCTTCCCTCCGGTGCGCTGGCGCATATCCGTGACGAGGGTAACCGTGACGGCCCGCCCATGCTACTGGTACACGGCGCAAATGGATCGCTGCATCATTGGCAAGCGTGGGTCAAAGAACTGGGTCATCGCTACCGGCTTATCAGCTTTGATTTGCCCGGCCACGGGCTGACCGGGGCTGTGCCCGATGCAGATTATTCACGCATGGCGATGGCACGTTTCGTGCTTGAAATTGTCGATTTGCTTGAGCTGAAAAAGACCATATTGGTCGGCCATTCAATGGGCGGCGAGGTGGTGTTACAATTTGCGCTCAACAATCCGTTGCGGGTACGGGCGTTGGTATTGCTGGCGTCCTCAGGGCTGTCACGTGATGGCGACGACAGTATAATCGCTGCTTTGCGCTTCACCAATTCGCCCTTCCTGTTATCAATGATGCGCTATGTGACACCACGCTTTATCATTCGCAGCACACTACGCTCTTTGGTGGACAAACCGGACAAAGTCATCACACCGGCCATGGTTGAGCGTCATTGGGAATTATTACGGATGACCGGATCACGCGAGGCAACCATTAAACGCTACACAGACCGCAAAAACGAAACCTCGCTTGACGCCAAACTCGGACGTATCAAACACTCAACACTACTGCTTTGGGGGGTGAATGACCCCCTCATCCCACTGAAATATGGTG
>CAYQFO010000030.1:0-12787 GCA_964416815.1 uncultured Rhodobiaceae bacterium
TCAACACTCTCAACCCCACGACCGGTCAGCAACGTCGCCTCAGGCAGATTCGGTGTCACCAAAAACGCCCGGTCAACAAGCAAAGACTTCAACGCACCCGCCGCCTCTTCCTGCAATAGCCGGTCGCCCGATGTTGCCACCATCACCGGATCCACCACCACCGGCAAACCCTGCTCCGCCGCCAGCCGCTCAGCCACCGTCTCAATAACATCACGCCGATGCAGCATACCGGTTTTGGCAATATCCGCGCCAATGTCGCCCAGCACAGACGCCATCTGCGACGCCACAAAAGCCGGCGGCACATCCAAAATGTCCTGCACGCCAAGCGTGTTTTGCGCCGTCAGCGCAGTCACCGCCGTCGCCGCATATGCGCCAGACCGCAAAATCGCCTTAATATCTGCCTGAATGCCCGCGCCGCCGCCGCTATCCGAACCGGCAATAATCAGAACCCGACCTATCTTAGAGGAACTTGTCTTCAAAACACGACGCCTCATGCAGCGACAGACGCGATGGTACCGACAATCTCGTCCACCACATCGCGCACCAGCACCGCGTCATCGCCTTCACCCATCACACGGATAAGCGGCTCAGTACCCGATTTGCGAATCACTAAACGACCCTGATTGCCCAATTTACGTTCACCGGCAGAAATCGCCGCGCACACCGCTTCATCATCCAGCGGCATGCCCGTGTTAAAACGCACATTTTCAAGAATTTGCGGCACCGACTCAAATACCCGCGCCAAATCCGACACCGGTCGGTCGGCCTGTTTCATCACCGCCAGAACTTGCAAACCCGCAATCAACCCGTCGCCCGTGGTGGCAAAATCCGACATCACCATGTGGCCGGACGGCTCACCCCCCAAATTAAACCCATGCGCGCGCATATGCTCCACCACATAACGGTCGCCAACCTGCGTGCGCGCCAGACTCAAACCATGACTGTGCAAATGACGCTCCAAACCAAGATTCGACATAATCGTCGCAACAATGCCCGGCGCACTCAATATATCGCGGCGGTGCCAATCACCCGCCACCAGACCCATAATCTGGTCGCCATCAATCTTTTCACCAGTCTCATCAATCACAATCAGACGGTCGGCGTCGCCATCCAACGCAATGCCGATGTCAGCGCGTTCAGAGCGCACGGTTTCAGCCAACAGCGCCGTATCCGTCGAGCCGCAACCCCGATTGATATTAAACCCGTCCGGCGAAACCCCAATGCTCACCACCTCAGCACCCAATTCCCACAAAGTCGTCGGCGCAACCTTGTAGGCAGCACCATGCGCACAATCAACCACCAGCTTCACACCCTCCAGCGTCATGTCGCGCGGGAAAGTGCGCTTGGCAAACTCAATATAACGCGCCTGACTGTCGTCAATCCGCTTGGCTCGCCCCAGCGCCGGAGCAGGCGCCAACACCGCGCCCGGCGGCGCATCCATCAACTGCTCAATCTCAGATTCAATCTCATCCGACAGCTTATAACCGTCAGGGCCAAACAGCTTTATCCCATTATCCTCAAACGCATTGTGCGAAGCAGAAATCATCACCCCAATATCAGCCCGCAAGGAACGCGTCAAAAAAGCCACCCCGGGCGTCGGAATCGGCCCGAACAAAAATACATCCATGCCCATCGAAGTGAAACCCGCCACCAATGCCGGTTCAATCATATAACCCGAAAGCCGCGTATCCTTGCCAATCACCACACGATGGCGATGCTCGCCATGGCGGAAATAACGCCCCGCCGCCATGCCCAGACGCAAAGCCATCTCCGCCGTCATCAACTCGCCGTTAACGCGACCGCGAATACCATCCGTGCCAAAATATTTTCGAATCATCCGCAATTATCCCGAATCACTACTTTTACCGCTTTTCTATCCTGCAGTGAGACACAAATTCAAATCACAGGCAATTACAAAATGTTACTCCCGCACTCCAAATGCTCGATTTACCACCAATGCCTGTTTGAGCGGTGCCGGTTCATGCGTGCGGATATAATCTATCCCTTGCCCCACCGCGTGCAATTCTGCCGCCAGCGTGGCGGGCAAGCTGTCGGACGCCTTCACATCCGCTAAGACTTGCAGAAAGCTCTTGCGCGAGACGCAAACCAGCACCGGCAAACCGAATTGCCGCTTCAAGCGCTCCAAATCAGCCAACACCGCTATTGAATTTTCCGGCTGATTGCCCAGAAAAAACCCCATGCCCGGGTCCAGCACCATACGGGTGCGCGCGATGCCTGCCGCTTCCAGCGCAGCCAGCCGCGCCTCAAAAAATCGTAAAATATGCGTCCAGATATCCCCCTCCAACGACGCATCGCGTGTGGCAATACCCTTGGCCTGAACGGAGTGCATCACCACCAGCCGACAATCGGATGCGGCAAGCTCGGCGTAAAGCGTTGGGTCGCAAAAGCCGTTAGTGTCGTTCAGCCAATCGGTCCCATTAGCCAACGCCCAGTGCTGGGTTTCGGGCTGAAAACTGTCAACCGAAAGCGGTGCGCCCAGTTTTTTGAAGTGCGGCCAGACGGCCTCAAGTCGGGCAATCTCAGTTTCAGGCGACACATCACACGCATCAGGATGGCTGGAAGCCGGGCCGATATCCAACACATCAGCCCCATCGGCCAATAATTTTTTGCCATGCCGCAAAGCCGCCTGCGGGTCAAGATAGCACCCGCCATCGGAAAAACTATCCGTCGTGATATTGACAATGCCGAACAATTTCGGCGACGCACTCATATCATTAACGATTTGTTGGGTGTTGCAATCAAGTGCCCTGCGGTTCGGCACCGCCTATTTTCGGGAAAGGCGATTGGGGACCACCAGCTTTCGGCTTATCATCCCCATCGGGGCGATGCGGCACTTGCCCTTTCAGGAGGCCAACAATTTCAGCACCGGTCAGCGTTTCATATTCCAACAGCCCTTTGGCAATGGTGTGTAAATCATCCATTTTCTTTTGGCAAATGCGCTGTGCCGTTTTATAGCCTTCTTCCACGAGCTTACGCACTTCCAAGTCAATGTGCCGCTGGGTTTCCTCAGACATATTCTGCCGACGCGCCACCGAATGACCAAGAAAAATTTCCTGCTCGTTTTCGCCATAAGAAAGCGGTCCCATTTCATCGCTCATACCATATTGCGTGACCATGGCTTTGGCCATATTGGTCGCCATTTGAATGTCGGAAGACGCACCAGAAGTGACTTTGTCATGGCCGAAAATCAATTCCTCAGCAATGCGCCCGCCCATGGCCACCGCAAGGTCGGCTTTCATTTTGACGCGTGTCACCGACAGCTGGTCGCGCTCCGGCAAGCGCATCACCATGCCCAAAGCCCGCCCACGCGGAATAATCGTTGCTTTATGCACCGGGTCGGACGCTTTCATATTCAACGCCACCAAAGCATGCCCGCCTTCATGATAGGCGGTGAGGCGTTTTTCCTCTTCCGTCATGACCATAGAGCGTCGCTCGGCGCCCATCATCACCTTATCTTTGGCATCTTCAAATTCCTGCATTGACACCAACCGTTTGGCGCGACGCGCTGCCAGCAATGCCGCCTCATTAACCAAATTGGCCAAATCAGCACCAGAAAAGCCGGGTGTGCCACGCGCAATGACGCGTGTGTCAACATCAGAGGCCAAAGGCGTTTTTTTCATATGGACTTTCAGAATTTTCTCACGCCCGATAATATCCGGATTGGGGACAACCACTTGCCGGTCAAAGCGACCGGGGCGCAAAAGTGCCGGGTCCAAAACATCGGGTCGGTTGGTGGCAGCAATCAAAATAATGTTTTCATTGGCTTCAAAGCCGTCCATTTCCACCAGCAATTGGTTCAGCGTCTGCTCGCGCTCATCATTACCACCGCCCAGTCCGGCACCACGATGGCGACCAACAGCGTCAATCTCATCGATAAAAATAATACACGGCGCATTGCTTTTTGCCTGCTCAAACATATCGCGCACACGGCTGGCCCCGACACCGACAAACATTTCTACAAAATCGGAACCGGAAATCGAAAAAAACGGCACATTGGCCTCACCAGCAATGGCGCGCGCCAGCAAGGTCTTACCCGTCCCCGGCGGCCCGAGCAATAACGCGCCTCTGGGAATACGCCCCCCAAGACGCTGAAATTGGCTTGGGTCTTTCAAAAACTCGACAATTTCCTGCAATTCATCCTTGGCTTCGTCAACGCCTGCGACATCCTCAAATGTCACGCGACCTTGGGCTTCATTCAACAATTTAGCTTTTGATTTGCCAAAGCCCATCGCCCCACGACCACCAGACTGCATCTGCCGCATGAAGAAAATCCACACACCAATCAACAACAACATTGGGAACCATGAAATCAGCACACCCAGCAAAGTCGGCGAACCGGAACTGTCGGGCTTAGCGGTAATCGCCACGCCGCGTGTCTGCAAACGTTGCACCAGCGTCGGATCATTGGGGGCATAGGTTGTGAAGCTTGTGCCGTCACTATAACGCCCCTTAATCGCGTCACCTTCAATCGTGACCGCAGTAATCGTGCCAGCGTCAATTTCGGCAATAAATTGCGAGAAATTGATTTCACGATTGGCCTGCTGCGCATTCGGCCATTGAAAAACATTAACCAGAGTGAACAGCATTAAGCCGACCAGAACCCATATTAAGATATTTCTGACACCATACACCGGGCTAACCTTTCCTTAAAAGAACCTCTCTAGCGAATATAAGCATAAGCATACGCATTTTCCAGTCTTTACCAGTTTAATTTATCACTCAAGGGGTTGCTAAGGCACTAAAATTATCAGCAAGGCGTAAGCCGAATCCCGTTGCAGGCAATAAAAGTGGGCAGGCGCGAAACCCATGCGCATCAAAAAATGCTGGTAAAGCAGCAAGATAGCTTGTCGGAACCCTCTTATCAATCATGCCACCCGCCATGCGCACGGCGGCAAGGCCGACCTTACCTAAAGGCGCAACAAAAAGACCGGCAGTATTTTGTTTGGCATTCACATACACGACAAAGCGTCCATCCCAAATTTGCTTACCCGCTTTGACACCAAGCGGCGAAAATTTTACCAGCGCATTCGCCTCACGCCCAATCATCACTTCGCGACCACGCCAGCGCACCATACATCCGCCCAAAGCCGCACCACTATGCGCCGTGGTGACAATTTTACTCACCAAACGCTCAATCTTGTCGGCTGCCGGCGGATAAATTTCCTGCCCAACATGATGCACAAGACGGCGCAAAACACGCTGCTGAAAAGCCCTATCGGCTTGTTGAAAAGCGCATCGTTCAACCGATACATAGCCAAATGGCGACACATCGACATGCTGCCTCAACCACGCCGACAGCATACGGTTGGTTTGGCCGCGCAAAGCGCGATACCGACAAGCCAAGGCGGCGATATCTGTGGCAGAGACACCTGCAACTGCCAAGTGCGGCATACGCTTGCGCCAGCGCACACGTTCAAAATCCATATTGTCATTACTCGCGTCAACAATACTCGGCAAGCCGCTTTTGGCCAACACACCATGCAGCCTACTGCGCCGATGCGCCAGTAACGGGCGCAAAAGAACAAGCGCACCTTTTGTGGTCATCAATGTTTGCTTTTCGGCCATACCGGACAAACCGTCCGCTCCGCTACCATGCGCCAGCCGCATCAGCACAGTTTCGGCTTGGTCATCAAGATGATGCGCCAGCACAAGCGCATCGGCTTTATGCTGGCGACACCATGATGCCATCAGCCCATAACGGGTTTCGCGCGCCCATTTTTGCGAAACCTTTTTCGGCGCAGGCCCTTTCGACCGCAAAGTCATGTGACCCAGTCCCAATTTTTTGGCCGCATGGGCCACCATACGCGCTTCGGCATGAGCTTCTGGGCGCAAACCATGATTGACCGTTAAAACACTGAAATTGGGTGCATTTTTAAGCCGCATGGCCTTTGCCACCAAGGCCATGAGCGCCATACTGTCCGGCCCGCCGGACACAGCCAGCGCATAATGCGGTGCCGGATACAAACGTTGTAAACCAGTGTGCAAAGCACGTCCCGTCAGTGCCTCAGGCACGACACCCGGCCCGTTTTTTTTCAATCTTGGCGCGCCGTTTGACTGCCCTTGAGGCATTGGGGAATTTTTGTTTCAATTCGGCAAAAGCATCGCAGCCGGTTTTTCTTTCTCCGAGAGCTGACAGCGACATACCCAGTTTCAGCAGACTGTCAGGGGCTTTTTCGCTTTTCGCATATTTTGAATAGCCGGTCAGAAAAGCTTCGGCAGCACGCTTATATTGCTTGCGTACATAATAGCTTTCGCCGAGCCAATATTGTGCATTGCCGACCAGCTTGTGTTTGGGAAAAATTCGCACAAAGGCGATAAAGTCGCTTTCTGCCAGCCGATAACGACCTTTGCGCAAATCATTCAAAGCGCGCTCATAAAGTGCTTTCGGTTTTTTCAATGGCGGGCGCACCGATTTGCCGTCGTCAGGCATATCGCCCTCGCCGACCAGCTTGACATCCGATGCCGCCGATGCCGACGCATCTTCCCCTTCAACCGCTATCTTTTTTTTAATCCGGCCAATGATTTCCGGTTCAGCCGATGTCGAAGAAATACCACCAGTGGCGCGCCGAATACCCGTTTCAAGCTGCTGGAAGCGAAATTCATTATCTTTAGCAGTTGTGTCCAAGCGCGCAACCAGCCCATTATAGCGGACAATCAGTTCATCATTCTTGCCGCGCAACTGACGCAAAATCTCCTGCACATCATTAAATTCGGTCGCCGTCAGTCCCGCACCCTCATCGGCATTGGCTGCCGAAGATTCCAGTATACTGCCCATTTGTTCTTCCAGCGCATCCAATGTCTGTTGTAATTGTGTCAGTTGCGCTTCCAACCCAGCCAAACGTTTGTTCACGTCGGCTCCCTGCGCGACAACCGAATTGGTGGCCAACATCCACAGCAAGCACACTGCACAGGCATGATAGGCAAATCGTCGGGAACGGTATGTCATGCTTTGTTCCATAAGTGTCAAAATCGGCAAAAATGAGGCAAAAAAAGAGGCGTCACATGCAACACATGGGACACCTCTTAATCTCTTGGTATCACTTAAGGACACCAAATCATTTAAATGCCGCCATTAGCGAACGGTTGACACGGAACGTCGGTTTTGTGACCAACAGCTCTCTTCCGAACACAGCGATACCGGACGTTCCTTACCATAGGAAACGGTTCTGAGACGACGACGCGATACGCCTTCACCCACCAAGAAATCACGAACGGCACTGGCACGGCGCGCGCCCAGAGCAATGTTATATTCACGGGTTCCACGTTCATCAGCATGGCCTTCAATGGTCAATTTGATACCATCATTCTGCTCCAGCCATTCAGCTTGAGTGCGCAATGTCTCGCGCGCCCCGCCGTCAAGATAGGCGCGGTCGGTATCAAAGAACACACGGTCCCCAACACTTTCAGCAAGATAGCCACCCGTAGAATCATCTACAAATGACGGGCTGGTTGTACCACTCGCGCAGGCCGCCAGCATAAAAACTGACCCGACCACGACCGCAAGCGTTCTGCTTGTTGAGATTACTGACATAATACCGCTCCTTGCTGGCGTTTGAAAATGAACATCATGAATGAGGAATGTAACAGGAAAAAGTTTTTTTGCAATCAATGATGGAAATTATTTTTTAATTATAAATCAACCATCTGAATATCGTCTCACCCAATAACGGGGTTGTTTACGACGCGCTCAGCGAATCAGCGGCGACCAAGCCGGGTCGGAAGCAAACCCCGGGGTTGCAATCGGTCGCTCATTATAGCCAGTCACATCAACCGTCCAAATGGTCGGGCCGCCGCGTGCCCCTTTGCTTTCTCTGAAAAAGGCAATCACCCGTCCATTAGGAGACCAAGCTGGACCTTCATTGTGAAACCCTTCGGTCAAAATTCGCTCGCCGCTACCGTCGGTTTTCATAACACCAACCAGAAACCTGTCCTTTAAGGTTTTGGTAAAGGCGATTAAATCACCACGAGGCGACCACACTGGCGTTGCATAACGCCCCTCGCCAAAAGAAATACGGCGCACTTTGGTGCCGTCAGCCGCCATAACATAAAGTTGTTGCGAGCCAGCCCGATCGCTTTCAAAAGCAATCCGACTGCCGTCCGGCGCGTAGCAGGGGCCTGTATCAATTGACAACGACGTGGTCAACCGACGCGTTTTGCGGGTGCGCAAGTCCATCGTGTAAATGTTGGAGTTACCATTGCGTTCCAGACTCATAATAATTTTCTGCCCGTCCGGCGAAAAGCGCGGCGCAAAAGTCATCCCCGGAAAATCCCCCACCACTTCCTGCTGGCCGGTCTCGATATTGAGAAGATACACGCGCGGCTTGTTACGAAAATAAGAAAGATAGGTGATTTCCTGCGCCGTCGGGCTGAAGCGCGGCGTCAGAGCCAAAGCCTGACCTCTTGTCAAGATACTTTGAGCAAACCCATCTTGGTCCATAATCGCCAATTTTTTTACCCGCCGATTTTTCGGACCGGATTCGGCAACATAAACAATGCGTGTATCGAAATAGCCGGTTTCGCCAGTTAACCGCTCGTAAATTGCATCGGCAACCAGATGGCCAACACGCCGCCAATTTTTCGGTGTTGTAAAAAATTGTAAGCCCGCCATTTGCTGCTGGGCAACGACATCCCAAAGGCGAAATTCAACGCGCAATCGTCCATCATTTTGCTGCATGGCGCGTCCGGTAACCAAGGCCAATGTGTTGATAATGCGCCAATCCTTAAAGCGTGGGCGGTCATTAACATCAAGGCTTTGCTCAATAAAAGCCTCACGGTTCACCGGGCGAAACAGACCCGAGCGTTCCAAATCAGCCGTGATAATGTGTGCCAGTTTGCGACCAATATCACCGACCGAAGAAAAATCAAGCACCGCAACCGTGAGCGGCTTGACATTGCCTTGCGTAATATCAATTTTCAGCACCGCATGGGCAAGATTTGGCACTCCCAGCAGCATCAACAGACAAATAATTTTGAGAATACGTATCATGGAAGGCTCCTAATGAATGAGCATTTTACTCGGGTCAAATATCAATTCAATATCGCGCCAAGCGGCATATTTTTCAAACGGCATGTCAAAAGGCTGGCAACGTCGAATGGCGCGCAAAACACTCTCCGCCGCAGCGCGAAAAAACGAATTGCCCAACTGCCCACGATTGACCACAACAGGCCCGGACAAGATTTTGCCGTCCGGCGTCAACGACAAACGCACCTTCACAACCAGTGCTGCAGCATCGTGTGCGCCCACTGGTGGCGACCAGCAACGCTTCATTTGTATGCGGAAAGCATCAATCTCACTGACCGTCACTTCCTCTGCCGTTTCAAGGGCACTCAGCGTGGGTTTTTCAACCAAAGCCGTGTCCGGCGTTTTGTTGAGCAAGGCACGCACATCCGACAGATTGAGCTTCGATTTGGGGCTGACCGGACGTTGGCGTGGACGCTGTTTCGGTTTCGCCGTCGCCTGTGTCGAAGCCGTCTTTTGCAACGGCATGGCATCGCCCGGCGGCGGACGCACCACCTGCCGCGCCGATATTGGCACAGATTGAGACTTGCTCTCACGCACAGGGTTTTTGACTTTATCTTTGGCCTTGCGGCGCGCCGCTTCAATGGCGCGGGTAAATTCGGCAATGGTAATGATTTCAACTGGCAAAGGGTCGTCAAATTTTGACGATGATATTAGGGGCGACCAAGAAACAGCCAAAAAAGCCAGCCCAAAATGAAACCCAATTGACGCTGATAGGTCGCGCACCAACATTATCGTCCACCCTTCGGTCGGTCTGTGACCAAGGCAACACGAGCAAATCCGGCCGCATTGATACGCGCCACGACATCGGCAATGTGTCCATAGCTGGCATTTTTATCGCCACGCACATAAATTCGCTGCTCATAGCCGGCCCCGACAATCGCGCGCAAACGTGACACCAAGGCACGCGATGAAATGCGTTTTTCTTCAAGATAAATTTCACCCCGCCTATTGACCGTAATGGCCAGCGGCTCATCGTCTCCGGTCAAAGCTTTAGCACCGGCTTTGGGAAGATTGACCGGTACACCAACCGTCAATAAAGGCGCAGCAATCATGAACACAATCAGCAGCACCAGCATGACATCGACCATTGGCGTGACATTGATTTCCGCCATAGGCTGATAGCGTCGACGACTTGTTTTGCCGCTCGTGTGGGGTAGCGTCTGCATTGAACCCATCGCCATCTACTGGCTCCGAACTTGTTTTTGGCGCGAAATCACGGTGAGGAAATCATCGGCAAAAAAATCAAGCCGCGCCCCAAACCGAGTCAAATCACCAGAAAATTTATTATAAGCAATCACCGCCGGAATCGCCGCCAGCAAACCAAGACCCGTCGCAAACAAAGCCTCGGCAATGCCGGGCGCCACCACTGCCAGATTAGTGTCACGCGTCACCGCAATCGCCTGAAAGCTGTTCATAATACCCCACACCGTGCCAAACAGCCCAACAAAGGGAGCCACCGCCCCGACCGTGGCCAGAAACGACAACCGTTTTTCAAGAGCTTCCATTTCGCGGCCGATGGATGATGCCAACACGCGTTCAATCATGTGCGTCATCGGAACGTCATGGGAAAAATTGCGTCCGGCTTCAACACGAGCATATTCGCGCATGGCGGTATTGAACACGGTACCCATTGGATGCACCAGCCCTTCGGTTGAATCGCGATAGAGTGCCTGCAAATTTTCGCCCGACCAGAACATCAGTTCAAATTTACCGGCCAATCTGGATACGCGCCGAAAGGCAAAAAATTTCCCGAACATTATCGTCCAACTCCATAGCGAAGCAAGAATCAGCCCGACCATGACCACCTTGACCACAATATCGGCACGCATAAACAGCGCCCAAAGAGAAAAATCCGTGGCCACCACCGTGACCGACTCAAGAACTGCCGTTTGCATTATTCACTCCCCTTTTGCGATGCAAAAACTATCGGGCCTTTTGCGATGCAAAAACTATCGGGCAAATGTGACAAAACTTAGGCTTCCTGCCCAATTTCGTGTGATGTCACGAACCCCTCCGGCGGCGTATCGGATAGACACAGAGCAAGCTTGTCCGCCACTTCCCGTGGCATACGTCGCGGGCGGCCATCCAAATCAACACAAGCCGCCTGAACTTCCGCCTGCCACACTATGTCATCATCGCGCCACACCGCTTGATACGCCAGCATACGCGCCCCCTTGGCCGCGGTAAAAACCGTGACCACCGTCAGTTCGTCATCAATGCGCGCTGGCGCAAAAAACTTTATGTTCATTGCCGTCACCACAAAGGCCAGTGGCGGCGTCAGTGCCAGCATATCGGTATGATGAACACCGGCGGCGCGGAGAAAATCCGACCGCCCGCGCTCGGCAAATTTTAGATAATTGGCATGATAAACAACGCCGGAAAAATCCGTATCCTCATAATAGACGCGTATCGGCAGCTTATACGCTTTGTCGTCAAAATGTCCGCCCAAATTCTTGCCCGAACCGCCCGTCATGCCTCTTCCTCCGGTGCCTCTTTATCGAATAAATCGGCAGCTTCATGCACACTGCGCGGCGCATCCAGACCCAAATGAGCAAAAGCGACCGGCATCAACATACGCCCGCGCGGCGTGCGATTGACAAATCCCAATTGAATCAAAAACGGCTCAACAATATCTTCCAGCGCATCACGCGGCTCGCCAAGGGCTGCCGCCATTGTATCAATGCCGATAGGCCCGCCGATAAATTTTTCCGCCATCACGCGCAAATAACGATGGTCAAGCCTATCCAGCCCGCGTTTGTCGACTTCCAATTGGGTCAATGCCCTATCAGCAAGACCGACATCAATCGTTGCAACGCCCTCAACATTAGCAAAATCGCGCACCCGCCGCAGCAAACGACCGGCAACGCGTGGCGTTCCACGCGAGCGCGCCGCAATTTCATGTGCGCCGTCATCACTGATTTCCAGCCCCATCAGAGCCGCATTGCGGACAAGAATCGTTTGCAATTCGTCAATCGTATAAAACGCCAAATAGACCGGAATGCCGAACCGGTCGCGCAAGGGCGTCGTCAACAAGCCGGTGCGCGTCGTCGCGCCCACCAAGGTAAACGGCGGCAAATCAATTTTTACCGACCGCGCCACCGGGCCTTCCCCGATAATCAAATCCAGCTCAAAATCTTCCATGGCCGGATAAAGAATTTCTTCAACCGCCGGATTAAGACGATGTATCTCGTCAATGAACAGCACATCATGCGATTCCAAATTGGTCAGCAATGCGGCCAAATCACCAGCCTTTGAAATTACCGGCCCCGAAGTTGAACGAAACCCAGTACCCAATTCACGGGCAATAATTTGCGCCAAGGTGGTTTTGCCCAATCCCGGCGGGGCGGCCAGCAAAACATGGTCCAGCGCATCACCGCGCTTGCGCGCCGCTTCAATAAAAACGGTAAGATTTTTGCGCACCTTTTTTTGACCGATAAAACCGTCAAGCGATTGCGGACGCAAAGTCGCATCCATTCCGGCTTCTGCCGCAATGACGTGTTTTGACATCACCCCATCTCCTTCAACGCCTGACGGATGAGAGCTTGCGTGGAGGCATCAGCGTCCAGAGCTTTTGAAGCCGCCGCCAAGGCACGTCCGGCCTGTGTGCGTTGATAGCCCAAATTGGTCAGTGCCAGGATCAGGGCATCTTTTTAACCACTTACAAAGCATTCGTCCTGATATATATGGGCAGCCTGATTATTTTAGGTGGGAAGGAGGTTATACAGACTATGCTCGAGAGGTTGC
>CAYQFO010000031.1:0-9641 GCA_964416815.1 uncultured Rhodobiaceae bacterium
GGTGTCCACACGCCACTGGCAAGCTGACAACGCACACTGGATGTCAATATCACCGGCGCATTTTTGATGTGCAAAGCCGCCCTCCCAAGCCTGCTGGCCAATGGTGAGAGCGGCGGCAGTATTGTGGCACTGTCTTCGGTGGTGGCACACAGTGCCTCGGCCCATCCGCAACTGGCCTACACCACGAGCAAAGGGGCTATCGAAGCCATGACCCGCGAAATCGCCATGAGCTATGCCCGCGACAATATCCGCGCCAATTGCGTCGCTCCGGGGCCGGTGCTGACCGAGCGCACCGCGCCTTATTTTGATACGCCAAAAAAATGGCAAATGCGCCGCCGTCATATCCCGATGGGACGTCTTGGCAAGCCGGAAGAAATTGCCGCCCTTGTATGCTTTTTACTCTCCGATGCCGCCGCTTGGACAACCGGTGCCGTCTATCGTGCCGATGGCGGTATTTCAGCCAGCTATCTGGTTGATGACCGCGATGGCCAAGAAACCCCATCCACTTAAATAAGTCCCAATTCGGTCAATTCTTCGCGCATCGCGTCCGGCATATTGTCATCCATGCCACTGGATAATATATCAAGTGGCGCATCATCGGCTTTCAAATAACGCCAGCCCTGAAACGGACGACGCGCATGGGGGCTGGTCGCCACAAGCGCGGCGTCCAAATGCAACCGGCACCGCCCAATACATTGTCCATCGGTGAAGGCTTCAATATCGCTCAGACGCTGACGCACCCGAATTTTGCCCTTAATCACCCAATAAAGCGAACCGCCCGCTAAAAGCTCGGACACACGTTTGGGTGCCATGCGCGTGGTGTGAAAAATTTTGCCATGCGTCTTGTGCATACGCGCCTCACCCTTGGCCAAATCGGCAATGTCGCTAACCCCAACGCAGAGCTTTACAAGGTGAAGAGTCATCATTTATTTCATAACAGAAAAATTGTCGCAAAACCGAGAAAAGCCAGAAAGCCCACAACATCGGTAATCGTTGTCACAAACACGCTGGAGGCCACCGCCGGATCAATACGAAGCGTCTGCAATCCAATCGGAATTAAAATACCGGCCAAAGACGCCACCACCAAATTGACAATCATCGCCGCCGCCAACACCGCCCCCAATGCCATATTGTCAAACCACAACGCACCAACAACCCCGGCAATCAGAGCAAAGGCCATGCCATTGACGATACCGACACCCAATTCGCGGCCAATCACCCGCATGGCATTGACCGCCATAATCTCTTGCGTGGCAAGGCTACGCACGGTAATCGCCAGCGTCTGGGTGGCGGCATTGCCGCCCATCGAGGCCACAATCGGCATCAAAACGGCCAGTGCCACCATTTGCTCAATCGAGGCATCGAACAGACCAATCACCAAAGAGGCCAATATCGCCGTCAACAAATTAACAAGCAACCAAGAGCCGCGCCCACGCGCCGTCGCCAGCACGCTATCGGTGACGGCCTCATCGCCGACACCGGCCAAGCGCAAAATATCCTCACCAGCTTCCTCTTGCATGACTTCCAGCACATCATCGGCGGTAATCACCCCAACCAAACGTCGGTCATCATCGACCACCCCGGCACTGACCAGATTATAGCGCTCAAACATAACCGCCACCTCCTCGCGGTCCGTGGTTGCCTCAACCAAGGGAAAATCCTCATGCGCCAATTTTTCCATCACTACGCTACGCTGCGTGCGCAAAACCGACGACAAATGCACCACACCAATGGGCGCGAAAGTCGAGTCAACAATAAAAATTTCCAAAAATTCAATCGGCAAATTGTCGGTGTCACGCAAGTAATCAATCGTTTGCCCCACCGTCCAATCGGGCGGCACATAAACAAATTCCGCCTGCATGAGGCGACCGGCACTGTCTTCAGGATAAGCCAACGCCCGCTCAAGCATGAAACGCTCAGGCGACGCCACCAGCGCAAGCACCTCAGCACGCGCTTGCGGCAACAAATCCTGCAACACGAAAACCGCATCATCACTGGTTAATTGCTGAACGCAATTCGCCAAAACCGCCGTGTCCATCAAATTGATGACCTCGGCGCGAACGCCATCCTCCAGCTCAGCCAGACTTTTGGCCGGCATATCGTTTCCGACAAGCGCAACAAAACCAGCACGCTCATCGGCGGCCAGCACACTCATTATGGCGGCAATATCAGAGTCATGCTCATCGGCAAGGGTCGCCAGCAAAGCGGCGCGGTCGTGCGCCTCCAGCACGGCGCGAATAGCCGCCAGACGCTCCCCACTCAGAGCCGCTATCCCCAAACCGCTTTGCGATGCTGCTTCTGCCATAGGAGTCTCCGCCGTCAGTCGGTTGATGGTGCGGCCGAGAAGACTCGAACTTCCACGGGTTTAACCCCACAGCGACCTCAACGCTGCGCGTCTACCAATTCCGCCACGGCCGCACACGGCTTGAATTAGCAAAAATGACGGCGGGCGACAAGCACCTAGATGCCGTCGCCGTCAACATTTGAATGAATGCCGCATTCATCTTTGTCGCTTCCGGCCCAGCGACCGGAACGATAGTCACCGCCCGCCTGCACGCGATTGGTGCAAGGCATACAGCCAATTGATACAAAGCCGTCTTTAACCAATGGATGGCGCGGTAGATTATGGGTTTCAATATAGGCTTTCATGTCGTCCAGCGACCAGTTGGCCAGAGGATTTATCTTGTGGCGACCACTCACATCGCGCTCAACAATATCCATTGTCTGCCGTGAGCTGGTTTGGAATCGCTTGCGACCGGTAATCAGGGCAGCAAACGGCGCGATGGCGCGCGCCTGTGGCAGCACTTTGCGAATATGACAACAGCCATCCACATCGCGCTGCCAGAGGCTGCCTTGCGGGTCATCGGCTTCTAAATCCTGCTTGTGCGGCGCCTGAGAGCGAATATCCGTTAGCCCCAATTCGGCTTGCAGGCGGTCACGATAGCGCAATGTCTCGCCGAATAACTTGCCAGTATTCAAAAAAATCACCGGCATTGACGGGTCAATTTCGGAAATCATATGCAGCAAAACCACCGACTCCGCCCCAAAGCTGGATACAATGGCAATGCGTCCGGCAAATTGCACACCAATAGCATCACGTAAAATTTCCGGCGCGCGCATGGCCTCATAGCGACCCTTCAACACCGACAAAAAGTCAGTATTCTGAGAAACGGCAAGGTTCATGCCAGCCAACCTTTTTCATCAATCAGTGCATCCGTGCGCTTGACCAGTTCAGCAAAACTCACGCCTTCTGCCTGCCATTGCTGACGCGCCGACGCAATTTCCGCCACCCGCGCCGACCAGTCTTGCGCAAACCGCGCCTCTAACCAATGTTTCACCCGCCGCGCCAGCCCGGGCGATTGACCACCCGTCGAAGCCGTCAGCAATAAATCGCCACGCCGCACCATTGCCGGCACATGAAAATCACATAAGGGAGATACATCCTCAACATTGACAAGCGTTTTATGCGCCCGCGCCACACCAACCACACGCTCGGCCAAGGCAGCCTCAACATTGGCGACATAAATAATATCACAAGCAGCAATTTCGGCATCGGTCGGCCAATTTTCAATCAGCCTGTCCGCGGCCAGCACACGCATCTCATCCACCGCCGCTTCAGCGTAAACACGCACAAAACCCGCCCCCGCCGCATCAATCATTTGCAGGCGGCGTTGCGCTTGCGTCCCACTGCCGATAACCGCCAGCGTCATATCTTTAAGGTCCAGAATAATCGGCAACATGTGCTTTCTCATTATTTCTATGTGAGTCTATATGGGGCATTTTAGCTAATTTATCAATATCTTTAGGTATATATTATATTTTACATTATTTTGCTGTTTTATTGGTGCCATCGCGCATGATACACTCACCTCATGACAGACCCCCGCCCCTCTATGCCGATGCCAGAGATTATTTTTGCCGACCGATTGATTGATTATCCCGATGCCGTAAATTTTATGGAAGCGCGCGTGGAAGCTATTATCAATGGCACGGCGCGTGAATGTCTGTGGTTTTTAGAACATCCCCCCCTTTACACCGCTGGCACGGGTGCCAAGCCAAGCGACTTGCTTGTCGCCGACCGCTTCCCTGTTTATCGCAGCAAGCGCGGCGGCGAATATACCTATCACGGCCCCGGCCAGCGTGTGGTCTATCTGATGCTAGATTTACGTCAACGCGGGCGCGATATACGACGTTTTGTCCGCCAAGTCGAAAACTGGGTGATAATCACGCTGGATGATTTCAACGTTAAAGCCCACACCACGCCGGAGCGTATCGGCGTCTGGGTCAAGCAGCCCAACAAGGGGCCGGGGCGTGAAGACAAAATCGCCGCCATCGGCCTGCGTATGCGACGTTGGGTCAGCTTTCATGGCTTGTCGGTTAATGTTGACCCCACCTTGGAGCATTTTAGCGCCATTGTGCCGTGCGGCATCTCCAATCAGGGCGTGACAGGCCTTGTTGATTTGGGTCTACCGGTCTCAATGGCAGAACTCGACAAGGCCCTCATTGACAATTTTGACGCGGCTTTTGCCTAACCTATTCGAATTCCAACATCACCTCATCAACGGCCAGCTTGTCACCTGCCGCGCACAGCACTTTGGTGATGGTCACGTCTTTTTCGGCACGTAGGATATTTTCCATTTTCATCGCCTCCACAATGGCCAATGCTTCACCGGCCTTGACGCTCTGGCCTTCTTCCACGGCGAGTGATACCACCACGCCGGGCATTGGACACCGCAATTCCTTGTCGCCGTCAGCATCCGTCCTCTCCGGCATATAGGCCATCAAAGCCTGTGCCCGCACTGTGCGCACGTTCACGACAACGCTCGCGCCACGACCGCTCAACCGATAGCCTTCAGCCAGCGCATCCACTGCCAGCACCACATCGCCACCATCGACTTTGCCAATGAAAAACAATTGCCCCGGCGTCCAATTGCTTTCGACGACATGGCGTGTGCCGGCAATTTCAACCGCGTCCTTTAGGCACCGCGCCGTCATTACTTGCTCGCCAATCTGCACCGCCATTTCATCCGGCACCTGAAGCGCATGGCCGGACAAAGCTTGACTTGTCTGCGCCGCACGCGCCAGACGTATATGCTGCATGCTAAAAGCAATCGCCGCCAATAGGCGTGCGCGCGCTTCTTCAACTGGTGCGCCGTCAAAGCCATCAGGATATTCTTCAGCAATAAAGGCCGTGGTCAACGCCCCATCGCGGAATCTCTTGTGCTGCATAATCGCCGCCAGAAAGTCAATATTGTGACAAATACCGTCAATGCGAAAGCCGTCCAGCGCATCCCCCATGGCGTCAATCGCCGCCAGCCTATCTGCCCCATGGGTAATCAGTTTGGCCATCATCGGGTCATAAAACAGCGAAATTTCACCGCCCTCATAAACGCCGGTGTCATTACGCACGCTGACCCCGTTTTCAACCCCTTCCATTGGTGGACGATAGCGCACCAAACGTCCGGTCGAGGGTAGAAATCCGCGATACGGGTCTTCGGCGTAAATACGGCTTTCAACCGCCCAACCGGTCAATTTTACATCTTTCTGCTTGAGTTTCAGCCTGTCACCGGCGGCAATTTTTATCATCTGCTCAACCAAATCAATGCCGGTTATCAGCTCAGTGACCGGATGCTCCACCTGCAAGCGTGTGTTCATTTCAAGGAAGTAAAAATTACGCTCCCCATCAACAATAAATTCCACCGTCCCGGCCGAGCAATAATCCACCGCTTTGGCTAAGGCCACGGCTTGTTTGCCCATGCTCGCGCGGGTTTTTTCATCCAGAAACGGGCTGGGGGCTTCTTCTATCACTTTTTGATTGCGCCGCTGGATAGAGCATTCGCGCTCGCCCAAATAAATTATATTACCGTGCTTGTCGCCCAAAATTTGGATTTCAATGTGGCGCGGTTGGGTGATAAATTTTTCGATAAAAATGCGGTCATCACCAAAGCTGGAAGCCGCCTCGTTTTTGGATGACTGAAAACCTTCGCGCGCTTCATCATCATTATGGGCAATGCGCATCCCCTTCCCACCACCACCGGCCGAGGCTTTAATCATCACCGGATAACCGATTTGCTTGGCAATTTTCACCGCTTCATCGGCATTTTCGATCAGCCCCATATGCCCCGGCACCGTGCTAACATTGGCTTCGGCGGCGAGTTTTTTTGAAGTGATTTTGTCGCCCATTGTTTCAATGGCACCGACGGGCGGCCCGATAAAGGCCACCCCTGCCTTGTCAAGGGCTTCAGCAAAAGCTTTATTCTCGCTCAAAAACCCATAGCCCGGATGCACGGCCTCGGCGCCAGTTTTCTGAATGGCGGCGAGAATTTTATCAATCACCAAATAGCTTTCTGCTGCTGGTGCGTTGCCAATATGAACGGCTTCATCGGCTTCGCGCACATGCAGGGCTTGCGCATCAGCATCAGAATAAACCGCAACGGTCTTTATGCCCATTTGCCGCGCTGTCCGAATAACGCGGCAGGCAATTTCGCCACGATTGGCAATAAGAATTTTCTTAAACATATCAGTTGCCTATAGCGGAATATTACCGTGCTTCTTCCACGGATTTTCAAGTTTTTTGCCAGCAAAAAGCGCCAACGCGCGGGCCACGCAACGGCGCGTGTTATGAGGCAAAATAACCTCATCAACATAACCCCGCTTGGCAGCCACAAACGGATTTAGCAAATTTTCTTCATATTCTTGTGTGTGTTTGGCCATCGCCGCTTCGTCATCCATATCCTTTCGGAAAATGATTTCCACCCCACCCTTTGCACCCATCACCGCGATTTCTGCCGTCGGCCAAGCATAGTTCATGTCACCGCGTAAATGTTTGGAAGCCATCACATCATAAGCACCCCCATAGGCTTTACGGGTAATCACCGTGATTTTCGGCACGGTGGCTTCGGCATAGGCGAATAACAGCTTGGCACCATGTTTGATAAGCCCACCATATTCTTGTGCCGTTCCCGGCAAAAAGCCCGGCACATCAACAAGGGTGACAATCGGAATCTCGAAACAATCACAAAAACGCACAAAACGCGCCGCCTTGCGGCTGGCATTGCTGTCCAGCACACCGGCTGCGACCATGGGTTGATTGGCCACAAAACCGACCGTCTTACCCTCCACGCGCCCAAAGCCGGTAATGATATTTTTGGCAAAATCGCGCTGGATTTCAAAAAAATCGCTTTCATCGACTATTTTCAGCACCAGCTCATACATGTCATAGGACATATTTGGGTTATCGGGGATGAGTGTATCGAGTGATAATTCGGTGCGATCGCGCACATCAAAACTGGGGCGTTCTGGCACACCGCTCCGGTTCGACAGGGGCAGGAAATCAATCAAGCGGCGTAATTCAGCCAAGGCCTCAACATCATTATCATAAGCCCCGTCGGCAACCGAAGATTTATGTGTATGCACTTTGGCACCGCCCAATTCTTCCGCCGTCACCTCTTCATTGGTCACGGTTTTCACCACATCGGGGCCGGTCACAAACATATAAGAACTCTCGCGCACCATAAAAATAAAATCGGTCAAGGCCGGTGAATAAACATCGCCGCCCGCGCACGGCCCCATAATCACATTGATTTGCGGAATCACACCTGACGCTAGCGTATTACGCTGGAACACTTCGGCATAACCGCCCAGTGCATTCACGCCTTCTTGAATACGCGCGCCACCCGAATCCAAAATGCCGACGAGCGGCACACCATTACGCAGTGCCATATCCTGCACCTTATTGATTTTTCCGGCATGCGTCTGCGACAGCGACCCGCCAAAAACGGTGAAATCTTTGGCATAAACATAAAGCGGGCGACCGTTTACCGTCCCCCAACCAGTGACCACACCATCGCCCGGAATTTTGCGCTCCTGCATACCGAATTCCTGACAATTATGCTCCACAAACATATCAATTTCTTCAAAACTACCGGCATCGAGCAATAGCTCAATGCGCTCGCGGGCCGTCAGCTTGCCACGCTTGTGCTGTGCTTCAATACGCGCTTCACCACCGCCCAATTGGGCAATGCGACGACGCTCTTCAAGCTCGGTGACGATATGACGCATGCTCTCCCCTCCCCATTCAGTATGTTAACTTATACCACGTCCGGCAAGTGCTTCAAAATAACGACTTAAAGCCACAATGTCACCCTGACGTCGTGCCAATCTTGCCGTGAGTTCTTCATCGCCTCCCCATTCTTGCATCTGAAAAATATCATCCAATTGCGACAATTCATAAGCGGTTTGTGCCGTGATTTTCGCCTCGGCCAAAGCCAAGGTTAAAATTGCCGACTCCAAAAGCGGCGCTCCAAAACTCAACCCGGCCAAACGAAAAACCTCGCCACCGGCAATCTCAACAAGACGCGCATAAGTGCCGTCCGGCTGGGTCACTGGCAGCACACCCGAGGTTACCGTAAAGGCCATCTCAAAGCGCGCCTGCGCCCAGTCCAGCATCGGCGTCCAAGCCTCTTCTTGTTGCTTGACCAGCTTTTCCGGATGTGCGGCACGATAGCACAATAAATCCGACAAACCATAAGCAGCAAAATCATTGGCGGTTTCATCAATAGCCGTCTCTACGCCATCAATGGCGGTGGCGACAAGGCGCATGACCGGCATGGTATCGGGCAACACATTTTCCTCTTGTGCCTGCCATTCATCGGCAATTAATTGCGCCATTTTTTTTGTCGGACAACGCAATTTTTTTTTGGCCGGTGTTTTCAATTCACGCGTATCCAAGCGAATGCCAAAGGCACCTGCGTCATCACGCACATGCGCCGTCTCGTAAAAACGCTTCACTTTACCGACCTCAATATCTCAGCCAATTCTTCCGGCGTATGGGCAATAATATCCGCCCCACCCGCCTCCAATTCATCAACATCCTGATAGCCCCACGCCACCCCAATGGCATATACATTGGCACCTTTCGCCATCATCATATCAAAACTCGTATCGCCAATCATCATTGTGCTTGCGGCATTCATGTCGCATTCAGCCATCGCCTCCAGCAGCAAATCCGGCGCCGGTTTGCCCGGCCCATCCTCGGCACTTTTCAAAGTCTGAAAATGGCGGCGAATATCATACGCTTCAACCACGCGATTAAGGCCACGGCGCGATTTCATCGTCACAATGCCGAGCAAAGTGTCCTCTTCCCCAGCCAATGCACATATCAAATCATACATGCCGTCAAACATCACCTGCCCCTTATCATTCTGCTGACTGAGATGATGATAAGTTTCACGAAACACGTCAGCCATTTCAGCCAATAGCGTATCGTCAACCCCAGTTGCGTGGCGACGCATAGCGACATCTGCCGGTAAGCCAACGGCGCGTAAAATCTGCTTGCGTTCCGGAAGCGGCATCTTAAAGGCCGACAATGCCGTCTCGGTGGCGGTTATAATGGCCTGTTGGCTGTCGACCAATGTGCCGTCACAATCAAAAACCAGTAATCGCATATCATTCCTCGACAAAAGGCGCACTGCCAGCTGCCGTCTCCAATCCCAAAACGTCCCAGCTTTCCGCCATATGAGCGGTGAGAGGAGCCATGCAACTCCATTGGCCGCCCGATGGATGCCCCATTTTAATCGAACGGGCATGTAAATGAAGCTTTTTTGATAAAATTCCGCCCGGCTCAATAAACGCCTCAAAGC
>CAYQFO010000031.1:9651-12596 GCA_964416815.1 uncultured Rhodobiaceae bacterium
TGGGCGCGGATTTGATGCGTGCGCCCAGTGCGTGGACGAAAAGCCAGCCAACTGAATTTTTGACCGATACGGGTAATTTCCGCATAATCGGTTTGTGCTTGCATGGCATCTGCACAATCAGGCTCAACCGGACGCACACGCTCTCCACCATCAACGCCCATACGTTTGGCCAACGGCAATTGAATACGCCCACGCGACGGGCGCGGCACACCATGCACCAGTGCCCAATAAATCTTTTCGACCTCGCGGTCAGCAAATTGTCGGGTTAAAAATTGCCCCGCCTTGCGGGTGCGTGCCAACACCAATAAGCCGGACGTATCGCGATCCAGACGATGCACCAAACGCGGCGGCTCGGCCGCATCAAATTGCAGATACGGCAAGGCGGCATCGACATGCGTAGGCGTCTTACGCCCGCCTTGCACCGCCAACCCTGACGGCTTGTTAAGCGCCAGCACATGCTCATCACAATGCAAAATCGCCTCGCGTAATTGCGCCACCAATTTGTCGGGAACCGCCTGCGGTCGGGCTTTATTGTCGTTTGGCACTTCCGGCGGAATGCGAATCGACTGGCCAACACCAATACGCATATTGGCTTTCACACGCCCGCCATCAATACGGATAAGACCGCGGCGTAATAATTTTCCCAACTGCCCCTGTGTGAGCGCAGGAAAATATTTGCGAAACCACCTATCAAGCCGCAACCCATCTTCATCGCTCGATACCGATTTATGCCGAACACCCTTCACGAAAACTCCCCGCGCACCACCATATAGCCAAGCAATAATGCCCCGACACCAAACAATACCGAGCCACCCATATAGGCTGCCGCTTGCCAGATTTCACGCCGTTCCAAAAGCTGGAAAACATCGAGTGAAAAAGTCGAAAAAGTGGTAAATCCTCCCAACACCCCAACAGCCAAAAACAGTCGCAAATTTTCCGACGCAGTGGTTTGTTTTGCCAACCAGCCAATCAGCAACCCCATCAAAAGTGACCCCAAAACATTGACGCCAAAAGTCGCCCACGCGAAACCATATGGCGTCATTTTCACCAATCCGCCAGCACCATAGCGGGCAACAGCCCCCAAAGCACCCCCCAGTGCCACCAATCCATATGCCGAAAATGACATTATCATCTGTTCTCCATCTTGCCGTCTACAAAACACGAAGAAAGCTGCTTTCCCGTGTTTGGCCACAATATGTCGATTGATTTTCGTTGAAACCTTTTCGTTGAAACCTTTTCGTTGAAACCTATTCGGCTTCGGTTTCGGTTTCGTCCTTAAGCACGACCGGGCCGGAATCTTGACCACGTGCTTGCGGGTCGCGGTCAACAAACTCAATCACCGCCATCGGCGCATCGTCACCAAAACGATAGCCGGCCTTCAGCACGCGCGTATAGCCACCATTTCGTTCGGCATAACGCGCTGCCAGTGTGTCGAATAATTTGGCCGTGTGTTTTTCTTCCGGCAATTGTGCGGCGACGCGGCGGCGGGCACTCAAATCACCTTTTTTGCCGAGTGTAATGAGTTTTTCAACAAACGGACGCAATGCTTTCGCCTTCGGCACAGTCGTCATAATTTGCTCGTGTTTGATAAGCGACCCGGCCATATTAATCAACATCGCCTTGCGATGGCTGCTGGTTCGATTCAGCTTACGGCCTGCTTTTGCGTGGCGCATAGCACCTCTCCTCAGTAATGCTCTTCAAACCGCTTGGCCAAATCTTCAATATTCTCCGGTGGCCAGTTCGGTACATCCATGCCCAAATGCAAGCCCATCTCAGCCAATACTTCTTTAATTTCATTCAGTGATTTACGTCCAAAGTTTGGCGTGCGCAGCATTTCACCTTCGGTTTTTTGAATCAAATCACCGATATAAACGATATTGTCGTTTTTCAGACAATTGGCCGACCGCACCGACAATTCCAACTCATCAACTTTTTTCAGCAGAGCCGCAGAAAAGCCGGTTTCTTCCAACGCAGACGGCTCATCCAGACGCACTTCCGGCTCTTCAAAATTGATGAAAGTCTGTAACTGGTCTTGTAGAATACGAGCCGCCAAAGCCAAGGCATCTTCTGGCACCACCGTGCCATCGGTTTCAATCTCCATGGTTAGCTTGTCATAATCAAGCACTTGGCCTTCGCGCGTATTCTCAACATTATAAGAAACCCGACGCACCGGACTGTAAAGACTGTCAACCGGAATAAGACCAATCGGCGCGTCATCGGGACGATTTTTCTCGGCAGGCACATAGCCTTTACCGGTGCTGACGCTAAATTCAAACCGCACTTCCGCCCCTTCATCCAGCGTACACAATACCAAATCCGGATTGTGAATTTCTACATCGGCAACGTCTTCAATGTCACCCGCCGTGACCACACCCGGACCGGTTTTGCTCAGCGTCAGACGCTTCACCCCTTCGCTATCCATTGACAGTGCCATTTTTTTAATATTCAGCACAATATCCGTCACATCTTCACGCACACCGGCAATAGAAGAAAACTCATGCAGCACCCCATCAATATGAACCGCGGTAACGGCAGCCCCCTGCACTGAAGACAATAAGACACGACGTAGCGCATTGCCGAGCGTCAAGCCAAAACCCTGCTCCAACGGCTCAGCGATGATGCGAACCTCACGACCCGTCGTGTGGCCGGAAACAATGTCCAGCTTGACGGGTTTAATCAATTCTTGCCAATTTTTTTGAATCACCTTGTAGCCTCTATATCAATATCACAAAATGCCAATGTCAAACGCGACGGCGTTTGGGTGGACGACACCCATTATGCGGAATCGGCGTCACATCACGAATGAAGGTGATGGTGAAACCTGCCGCCTGCAATGCGCGCAACGCACTTTCGCGTCCGGAGCCGGGCCCACGCACATGCACTTCCAACGTTTTAACCCCATGCTCAATAGCTTTTTTACCGGCATCTTCAGCCGCCACTTGAGC
>CAYQFO010000032.1:0-12560 GCA_964416815.1 uncultured Rhodobiaceae bacterium
GTCGGATTCCCTGAGAAGTCTATCTATGATGATTCTTGCATTTGCTTCTGACATAAAAAAAACATAACAAATCCAGTTGCAAACACCACTAAAAGTGACACAGCATTGACACAGCAGTCATTCTCAGCATAACTTTTCAGAGTTCAAACAGTGCTGAAAACAGTGCTTTTTTGAAGAAAAACCCATTGAATCTGCCCTCCGAAGGCAGAGGTCACAGGTTCGAATCCTGTCGGGTGCGCCAGATGAATGAAAAATTGTGATGCTTAAAACGCACAATATAAGCCTGCTCTCGCTAAATGGGGCAGCAAAATAGCCAAGCACAAGCCATTTATGGCTTGCAAATTGTTTTGATACGGCTTTGAATCACCTATGATTGTATCGCCTCTTTATTCAGGGCATCTTTAGGGAGAAAAACAGATGTATGGTATTTTAAGTTTAATCGGCCTATGGCTGATTGTCGGAACCCTCATGGTGCAGGCAATTATTGCAACGGTGGCGCATCGGCGGCAGGCGCGTATGGTGCCGGGCATCATGGACCCCGAATTGGGACATGAATCCTTTGTTTTTCTTTCTGTCCGCACATTCAAAAACTCATTGGAAAATGCCTTACCCTTCATCGCGCTTTGCCTGCTTGCCTTGATAACTGGTTTCAATATCCTCAATCTGATGATTGCAGTCTGGGTTTTTGCGATTGCGCGTCTGGTGCATATGGTGCTGTATTACCAGATTGCGACCGAGAAAAACCCCAGTCCCCGCAGCTATTTTTATATTCTTGGCCTGTTATCCGCACTTTATTTGCTGGTGCATTTGGGCATACACCTCATATCGTTGGGCGTGGGTGCCATCTAGCCGTTGAAATCAGGCGGTTTTATCGGCTCCGACTTTCAGCCCGCCAAGGTCTAGGTCAACAAAGCGGCCACCGCTTTCGGCCAGCTTGATAAGAGCCGCCGCCGGTTTGATGGCGGGATTTTCGGTTGCCGCCTTTTGCATCGTCGCCAGCACTTTGTCGGCACCAATTTTATCGCCATAAGCTATCGGCCCGCCCGTATCGCCCGGCCAGCCATAGCCGAACGCCCAAATCACATCAATATCGCCGGGGCGTTGGGCTTTATTGTCTTCCAGAATGCGCACCGCCTCATTAATCATCGGATGCACACAGCGCGCCAAAATATCGTCTTGCGACATGGCCACAATGGCGTCATTACTGGTAATCTCGGCAATCACTTTTTCAGTTACCGGTGACGGGCTGCCGACCCTATTTTCATCATAATCATAATAACCAGCTGCGGTCTTTTGGCCGCGCCGATCCATCTCGCACAAAGCATCGCGGATTGGATTAGACGTCTTGGCACCTTTTTTCCAACCAATATCAAGACCGGCCAAATCCGACATTTGAAACGGCCCCATTTTGAAGCCGAAAGCGTTAAAGGCAGCATCAACATCCCACGGCATCACACCCTGATTGACCAGCGCACCAGCTTGCATTTGACGCGCCGCCAGAATGCGATTGCCAACAAAGCCCGGACACACCCCGACCAAGGTCGCCACTTTGCCGATTTTTACCGCAATATCCATCGCCGTGGCGACCACATCATCGGCGGTTTCATCACCACGCACAATTTCCAGCAATTTCATCACATTGGCCGGTGAGAAAAAATGCAGGCCAATCACATCTTGCGGACGCTTAGTGGTGGCAGCAATCGCGTCAATATCCAGCCCCGATGTGTTGGTGCCGAGAATCGCCCCCGATTTGGCAATCCAATCCAGCTTTTGGAAAACGGATTTTTTAATTTCCATATCTTCAAACACGGCCTCGATGATCAAATCACAATCGGCCAGTGCCGCCATATCCACCCCGCCGGAAATACGGGCCATGCGCATATCAACCTCCTCAACCGGAAATCGGCCGCGCTCAGCACTGCGTTGGTAATTGCCGCGAATAACCCCCAGCCCCCGCTCCAGTGCTTCGGTTTTGGTTTCGACAAGGCTGACCGGAATAGCGGCCGTGGCAAAATTCATCGCAATGCCACCCCCCATTGTGCCAGCACCGATAATGCCGACTTTCTCAATCGCTCTGAGCGGCAGGTTTTTTGCCAAGCCGTCAATGTCGCGAGCGGTTTGCGTTGCAGTATTCATATAGTCGGCAATATCCATGAGCTTCCTCCCTTTGTTGCTTGAGTGTCACAATTTCTACCACACGCGGCAAGCCTAAAAACACCGGTCGTTTACTCTCATCACGCTTGGTATTATAGTGCCTTAAAATGAAGCAAGGAAGGACCACCCTATGCGCATTTCAGAGCAACAAAAACCCTTGAACGCTGGTTTCGGCCCGAAATCAGAACCATCGGACATTCTCGCCAGTGTTGATTTAAGCGGCAAGAAAGCACTGGTGACGGGCGGTTATTCCGGCATTGGATTGGAAACCGTACGCGCCTTGGTTGATGCTGGTGTTGATGTCATCGCCCCGGCGCGCGACAAAAAACGCGCCACCGAGGCTTTGAGTGGCATTGTGCCGCCCGATAAAATCGGTGAAATGGATTTAAGCGATTTGGACAGTGTGCGTAAATTCACCGAGGCTTTTGCCGCCTCGTGCGGGCCCCTCGACATTATCATTGCCAATGCCGGTGTTATGGCTTGCCCCGAACAGCGCACGGCGCAGGGGCTGGAATGGCAATTGGGGGTTAATCATTTCGGCCATTTTGTGATGATTACTGGCCTGCTTGACAATCTTGCCGCCGCCAATGGCGCGCGCATTGTCGCGCTTTCATCCATCGGCCATCGCATTAGCGGCATACGCTTTGACGACATGCATTTCACCAATGGCGATTATGAGAAATGGACTTCCTATGGCCAGTCGAAAACCGCCAAGGCTCTGCTTGCCGTTGAATTGGACAAACGCTATGGCGAGCGCGGTATTCGTAGCTTTAGTGTGCATCCGGGGGGCATTTTCACGCCGCTACAACGCCATCTGCCGAATGAGGAAATGGTCGTGCTGGGTTGGACAAAGGAAGACGGTTCGCCGTCCGATACCGCCGCGCAATTTTTCAAAACGCCCACACAAGGCTGCACCACCAGCCTGTTCTGCGCCACATCAAGCCAATTGGATGGTATTGGCGGGGTCTATTGCGAAAATGCCGACATCGCAACGCAAGTGGACGCCGATTCTAAAGAACCAGCCGGTGTGCGCCCATGGGCAGTCGACCAAGGCGACGCCGAACGCCTTTGGGCCGAAACTGAAAAAACCTTAGCCGCGCTCTAAATAAAGGCGTTAGCATCGGTTAGAATGTGGCGTCGAGACTGAACCGCACATCGCGGCCTGCTTCGGGCAACAAATCTTTCAGCGCACTGGTGTGATGGCGAATTTCTTCATTCGTCAAATTTTCAACCGCCAGCGTCAATTGCATATTCGAGCGCGCGAAAGGCCGCCACCCAAATTCAATATCCCATTTGTCATAGCCGTCCGTCGCCAATTCTGCATCGGCCAGCTCATTTTGCGCCTCCGCATGGATAAGCATGGTACCGATATGCCAATCGGCAAATTTAACGCGCCCTTCAACCGTCAGCTTATCGGTCGGTATGGCACGCAAAGGCTTGCCATTGGCATCTTCGCCGCGCAATTGTGCATAAGCACCCGACAGCGACCACGTGCCTGAACCAATATCGCCCCGTGTAGCGAGTGTCAGTTCAATACCGTCAATGGCGGCACCGCCTTGACGATATTGATATTGTGCACTGGCGGCATCAATCAAAATTAAATCAATGAAATCGGTATAGTCATTGCGGAACACGGAAAGCTGGACACTGGCACGTTCAAAACCTTGCCGCAGATATATTTCACCGGCTGATATTTTTTCAATACCCAGTGTGTCGTCGCCGGTCTCTTCACGATTGGCGGCGGTATGGCGACCATCGGCAAAAAGCTCGGTCACCGCAGGGGCGCGCTGACCGGCGGTTAGAGACAGGCCAATAAGGCTGCTTTCATCCGGCTTGTAACCCAGACCGACAGCCATATTGAGCAAGTCAAAATTACGTTCAATCATGGCCTTCTCGCGGGTCGCGCTATCGTAGCGTAGCGCAACCTCCATCAAATAGGCTTCGCTTTCGCCCGAATAGACGGCAAAGAGACCCATATTGGCCTCTTGCGTATCAGGCAAAAAAGCCTCGGCACCGTCGGTTGACAAATCGCTTGCCTCATAGCTTAAACCCCAAAGACCCTGCCAAGCCGTTTCTGCCTGCGGCGTTAACTCAATCCGCATTGACGTCAGCGAGCGGTCAAAAGATGTGCCAATCTCACTTCCTTCAAACTCATTCATCGCAAAATCGACAACCCCAATCTGCAGGTGCATCTGCCGAAACAAACCGGTCAGAGGCAATTTCAGCGTAGCATTAAATTTTTGCCGCTCAATTTCAGCCCGCACATCGGCTGCTTCCTCATGACCCTCATCCACCTCATCATTGTCTGCATCAGCATGAGGGGTATGACTGGCAATCCCATAAGCATTATTCTGCCGGTCGGCTATAAAGCGCAGCGTTCCACCGGCCAGTGGCACGACCAAACCGGCCGTAACACCGTCGGCTTCGACATCGGTATTGTCAGCCGTCTGCTCACCGGTTTTTTCTGCTTCTTCACCTTCAGCAAGCAGTTGTTGTCGACTTTCAGCATAGGTCGGAATGGTCATATCATCGCGGCTCTGGCCAAAGGCCGACAGCGTCCAACTGCCGGCACCCAGTGCCTGACGGGTAAAAAAGGCCGCATAGGCTTCGTTCGCACCATCGCCGCCACCGACCAGCAGACGGCTTTCTACATCACTATTAACCACATCATGACGGCTGAAAGCGTTGACGACGCCGCTATGCCCATATGCGCCATAACGCAAAGCCGCCGGACCTTTCACCACTTCAAGGCGCGCTGTGGTATAAAGCAGTGCCGCATTGGCATGGTCATTGCCGGTTTGTGACACATCACCGCCGACCATGCCGTCTTCAAGCACACCAATGCGATAGCCACCCAGCCCACGTATGACCGGTCGCCCGACGGCCGGCCCGTGCGAAGCCACATCAACCCCGGGCAAATCGGCAATAGCTGACCCGATAGGGCCGCCACGCGCACCATTGAGCGCAGTATCATCGACAATGTGAATAGTAGAAATAATATCTTCACTCTGCCGAGCGGTTGGGTTGGACAATACAATGATTTCGTCAACTGATTGAGCCTGCACTGGCACCGATAATATGCCGCTCAGCAATAGGCCGGAATTGAGACAAAGACCTAGAAAAAAATTGAATTTTACTGACATGGTTTTCTCCTTATAGATGTCAACACGCAGGCGCCAGCCATTGGGCAGGCGCGGGTATTATTGTTCTAATTCAAAGATTTAGGAGAAAATATGTGGTGGTGCGCGCGGCTGAAACCCACTGACTGATTGGAAAATTGGACTACTCTGTAAACGCGCGAAAACCACCTCATCGGCATATGCGGGTATCGAAAACTGGGCTATCTCAAGCGGGACAGCCGTCAATTGATTCAGTAGCCCACAGTCTTCTTCATCGTGAAAAGCAAAGCCCGCCAGCTCATAACCTGCTTCATGGGCGATGCGGTCAGCTTCAGCCAGCGTAAAAAAGGCGAGAAATAAAATAACCGGCCAGAATGTTTTTATTTTAACCATGCAACGACACTAATTTCCTATTTGAATTTTGTCAATCTAGGCTTTCCCTCTCGCCCGCACCAGCCTAATTTGAAAGCGCATTGCAAAAGAACGTATTTCAAAAGGAGAGCCGAATGATTGGACGTTTGAATCATGTTGGAATTGCCACCCCGTCAATCGATGACGCGGTCAAGCTTTATCGTGATGTGCTGGGGGCTACACGCATTGGCGAAAAATTTGCCATGCAAGAGCAGGGCGTATGGGTGTGTTTTGTCGATGTTGACAACGCCCAAATTGAGTTGATTGAACCGATAGACGAAACCAGCACGATTACCGGTTTTTTGAAAAACAATCCGGTCGGCGGCCAGCATCATGTTTGCTTTGAGGTTGATGATTTACCCGCCGCCCGCGATGAAATGGCCGCCAAAGGCGCGCGCATATTGGGCAAGCCGCGTATTGGGGCGCATGGCGTGCCAGTTATTTTCGTGCATCCGAAAGATATGGGCGGTGTGCTGATTGAATTGATGCAAAAGCCGTCGCCCACACATTAAAGCTAACCGGCCTCTATCTTAAAAGTCAGACCGGCATTGGCCTGTAGGCGGGCAATCAATTTGTCGCCCATGGCCGGAGCCGATGTGTAAATGCCACCGGCCAAATCGGGGCAATCGGCAATCAGGCACAGTGCGCTTTCGGCAATCATTTTCGAGGTTGACCCATAGCCGGGATCCATATCACCGACCACGCCGACGCGGATTTCCTGCCCATCACCAGCCGTGCCGATAAACAATACATCATAATGACCGGCCTCGCGGGCGGCTTTCGACGGGCCCTCGCCGGGCTTGGGAACATCCGGTCCGGCCAGAGGATTGGCTGTTGCGACAAATTCGGCCATTTCTTTTCCCGCGTCACCGGCGCCGGTCACCATCATTTCGTCATATTGAAAATCCTTGCCATAAGCATGACCCATCAGCGCATTCGAACGATGCACGTTTTTGGTGTTGATGGGCGCCATAATGAACGGGGCAACCCACATGCCGATGGTCGCATCCTCATAAGGGGCATTGTCAACCGGCTGGTCAGGACCCTGAAAGCCTCCAGTTTCGGCCATCGCCAACGCAAACGGATTGGCCAGAACGGCCAACAAATCCGGATTTTTCTCCAGCGCCGCCATGGTCGCCCCCAGCGAGGCCGCCGTGCCGCCGGAAAATTCGCCATTCATCGCCCGCACACGACAGCGCACACGCGCACATGCTGCGCCCAATTTGTCGCGCGACGCCGCTTGTAAAAAATACACCCCAAGGTCAAACGGTATCGAGTCAAACCCGCAACTATGCACAATCCGTGCGCCCGATTTGGCCGCCGCCGCATGATGCTTGGTAATCATCTCGTGCATCCAGCCCGGCTCGCCCGACAAATCGACATAATCGGTACCCGCTTCCGCACAGGCTGCAACCAAATCACTGCCATAGAGTTGATAAGGGCCAACTGTCGTGCATACCACTTTGGCGCGTCCCACCATAGCGCGTAGCGAAGCGGGGTCGTCGGCATCGGCCACCACGAGCGGCGTCGCCACATCTGCACCGATGAGGTCACGCACTTCTTCCAGCTTGGCCGCGCTTCGTCCGGCCATCGCCCAGTTCACCGAGCGGCCATACTGGGCTTGCATATAGTCGGCCACCAGCCGTCCGGTAAATCCGGTGGCCCCATAAATCACAACATCAAATTCAGCCTTTGGGTTCATTGGTTGTCTCCCTGTTTTTTCTATTCTGACTATAAATCATCGCATAAAGAAAGGGGGAAGAAAGAGAAAAGAAATCGGTTGGCAGGTGCGTCTGATTTGCTAAGCTGGCCGATAATTTGGGGAGGCCGTCATGAGCGCATCTATTGAGCGCAACCGTATTTACAATGCGCGCCATTATGCGCTAGCCGTTTTGGTCGTCATTTACACATTCAATTTCATTGACCGGCAAATTTTATCGATTTTACTGGAACCTATCAAAAGTGAGCTGGGTTTGTCAGACACACAAATGGGCATGCTGACCGGTTTTGCCTTTGCCGCTTTCTATGCCACGCTGGGCATTCCGATTGCCCGCTACGCAGACCGCAATAATCGCCGCAATCTGATTGTTGCAGCACTCAGCGTGTGGAGCTTCTTTACCGCAATTTCAGGATTGGCGATGAATTTCTGGCAAATGTTGGCAGCCCGCATCGGCGTTGGTGTGGGTGAAGCCGGTTGCAGCCCACCAGCCCATTCCATGATTGCCGATTATTATCCGGCTGAGCAACGCGCCACGGCGCTGGGCATTTATGCGCTGGGTATCCCTTTCGGTATTATGTTCGGCCTGTTCGCCGGTGGTTGGATTAACGAATTTTTTGGCTGGCGCACCGCGTTTTTCGTTGTCGGTGTGCCGGGTCTTTTGCTGGCCATCATCGCCCGTTTCGCCCTTGCCGAACCACCGCGCGGCATGGCCGAAGGCCGCACCGATACCGTCACGCAACCCGGTGTCAGCGAAACACTCAGCTATTTATGGCAGAAAAAATCTTTCCGCCATATGTCCTTTGCTGCCGCGTTGACCGCCTTTGTCGGCTATGGCTTTATTGTCTGGACACCGGCCTTTCTCATTCGCTCCTTTGGTATGTCAACCGGCGAGGTTGGCACATGGTTTGGTTTACTTTTAGGGGTTCCGGGTGGTCTCGGCATTGTGGTGGGCGGCTATTTGGCCGACCGTTTCGGTGCCCGCGACCCGAAATGGTATTTATGGACAACAGCCATTGCCCTGTTGGTCATCGTGCCATTAAACATAGTCGCCTATCTGGCCACATCGTCAACCATGGCACTCTTGACCCTCATTATTCCGGTATTTCTGGGCAATTTTTATCAAGCCACGACTTTTTCGCAAACCCAAGGCATCTCGGCTTTACGCATGCGCGCCGTCGCTGCTGGTATTTTATTGTTCATCATCAACATTATCGGCCTTGGTCTCGGCCCGCAATTGGTCGGCATTTTGTCCGACCTGCTCAGCGAAAGCTATCGCCATGAAAGCCTGCGCTATGCGTTGCTGATTTGCACAACAGTCAATGCGTGGGCAGCGTTTCACTATTTTATTGCTGGTCGTCATCTGAAGAATGATTTGGTGACTGCGTAAACCGGCTGCCGCGTCGCTCACGCAACCAACGCACCAACCGATAGGCACCCAGCACAAGCAACGCACCGCCAGTGGCCGCAATCAGCACCCATTTTGCTTGCGTGGTGAAGCTGGCCGATGCGATTTGCCAATCGGGTAGCATAGCGGGTAAATTCGGATAACCCGTCAGCAGGAAATGTATTTGCACATTTTCGACCACATCAACAAAACCGGCCAGCAGCGGCAGATAAGCCGACCAGCCATAGCGTGTATTGTGCGCCAACCGCGCCAATAGTCCGGCATATAGACAGGCATAAGCCACCGGATAGACAATATCCAAGGTTAAGGTGGCATACGCATAAAGCGCCCGCCCGGCTTCACCATAGGCGAGCATTTTTTGTTCAACCACTTCACGGTCATAGCCGTATAAAGAATCCAGAATGCCGACACCGCCCAGTGCTTCGACCAGATATCGAAACCCTACCATACAGGCAATAACCACCGGCAAGGCAATCATCAATACCAAAGGACGCTGACAAAATTCAATCACGGTGCGCATATTTCTTTCTCCCCTTTTATTTTTTTCAGACTAACGTGTATGTTCAAAAAACACAATTAAGGATAAATATGATGCAAAATTATCAGGCCGTTATATGGGATTTTGGTGGCGTCATCACCTCCAGCCCGTTTGAAGCCTTTAACCATTATGAAAAACAAAACGGATTGCCGGTTGATTTCATCCGCTCAATTAATGCAAGCAACCCCGACGACAATGCGTGGGCAAAATTTGAACGCAGTGACATCAATGCCGAAGCGTTTGACCGCGCCTTTCTGGCCGAAGCCGAAGCGCATGGGTTTAGCGTGCACGGGCGCGATGTGCTGGGGCTGCTGGCTGGTGATATTAGACCGGAAATGATCGCCGTTCTGGACGCGCTGAAAGCCCGCGGGCTTCGCATTGCCTGCATCACCAATAATGTGAAAGCAGGCAGTGGTGCCGGCATGGTGCGTTCGGAGAAAAAAGCCGAAGCGGTGGCCGATATCATGGCACGTTTTGAGCATGTGATTGAAAGCTCGCGGGTCGGGGTGCGCAAACCTGACCCGGCGATTTACAAAATGGCTTGCGAAAAACGTGGGTGTCAGCCGACGCAATGCGTGTTCCTTGATGATTTGGGTATCAATCTGAAACCCGCCGCCGCCATGGGCATGGCAACAATTAAAGTCGTGTCGGCAGCCCAAGCGATTGGTGAACTCGCGGCCCTGCTCGGCCACGAGCTACCATAGCACGACTAGTGCGCCAGCGCACCTGACGGCGCTTTTGGCGGCGATTTGCGCGGGCTTAGCATTTCCAGCACCACCGCCAATGCCGGGAGCACGGTCACTGCCATAATCATGTTAATCATAAACATGAAAGTCAGCAGCAAGCCCATATCGGCTTGAAATTTCAGTGCCGAAAACGTCCAAGTCGAAACGCCGACGGCCAGCGTCAAGGCCGTGAACACCACTGCCATGCCGGTTTCATTCAGTGTCAGCTTGAAGCTTTCGGTCACATTCAAACCGGCGGATAAGTGATGTTGAATGCGATTGTAAATATAGAACGCATAATCCACCCCAAGGCCGACCGCCAGCACCATCACCGGCAATGTGGCCACGGTGAGACCGATTTGCAGCACTTCCATGAACCAATAGCCCATGAAAGTCGCCAATGTGAGCGGCACACAACACGCCACAGTTGCGCGCCAGTCTCGATAGGTCAGCACCACGAGGGCAATAATCGTCATATAGACGTAGAGCATCATTGGCAGTTCGGAGCGTTCAATTTCCTCGTTCACCGCCGCCTGAACACCCATATTCCCCGATGCCAACCGAATTTTGGTCGTCACAATTTTGTGTTCGGTAACTTTATATCCGGCCGCTTTCACTTGATTGAGCAATTGCTCCGGCTTGGTTCCCTTGATGTCATAAGTAATCGCCAGTTCCGAGATACGGCCATCATCGACAATATCGGTTTTAATCCCCAATTTCAAATTGGAGGCATCACGGATGGGTGGGTCCGTCTGCACCAGTAAATTGGCAATCGGTGCCGGATTTGTTTCGCGAAATTCGCGCACGGCAGTGGTCGCAGCTTTGATGGTTGTTGCTTTGGCATCATCAAGAAAGACCAGCTGAGTCAACAATGTGCATTCCTCATTAAGTAGGCCGGTTGACGCACCTACCGGCGAAGAAGCCTGCACCAAAGCAAATTTATTGCGCGGCAATGCTTGCCATTTCATATTGCCCTCATTGAAGCCGGCATTTGACCGGCGCGTCACCGTCGGTAGTGACAAGACCAGCGAAACGCCATCAACATTGCGCAAATACCAGCTGAACTGACCGAGATATTTCATATAAGAATAATTGATACACGCCTCGCGTGGTGTTTCCACAATCACCGTCAGTAAGTTCAGCCCCAGGGCGAATTTCCCGGCAATGGCACGACTGTCCTGATTATAGCGCGCTTCTTTGCGTAGCTCCGGCGAACCGGCGTGCAACGCGCCAACATGACGATTCTGACTTTGGACAAAGGCAACAACGAATAAACCCGCCGCTATAAAAACAATCAAAACGGAAACAGCCGGATTGGCGACATTGCCCAGTTTTTGCATCAACCGCACGCGTGTGGCGCGCGCACGCGCGATGCGTTCGACAAAGCCTTCACCAATTTTGAAATAGCTGGCCATAATCGGCAACATGACCAGATTGGTCATAATTTTAAGCGTGACACCAATTGAAGCGGTAATCGCCAATTCCTGAATCATCTGAATTGGAATCAGCACCAGTGTGCCGAAGCCGACAAGGTCTGTCACCAGCGCCATCGACCCCGGAATCAGCAGGCCGCGAAAGCTGGCGCGGGCGGCTTCTTCACTGGATTTGCCCGCAGAAATTTCCGCCGTAATCAGGTTAATCTGTTGCACACCATGACTGACACCAATAGCAAAAACAAGAAACGGCACCAAAATAGCCAACGGGTCAAGCCCATAGCCCAAAATGTTCAAAATGCCAAATTGCCAAACCAGCGACGTCAGCGAACAAAACAGCGGCAGAAAAGTCAACACGGCCGAGCGGGCATAAATATACACCGCCATGACCGTCAATAAAAAAGCCACAATAAAAAACTGCACCACTGTGCCGGCACCATCGGCAATATCGCCAATCAGCTTGGCAAAGCCGATAATCTGAATTTCATATTTATCGTTCTCATATTTGTCGCGAATTTCCGATTCCAGCTTGTCAGCCAAATCGAAATAATCCAGTCGCTCGCCGGTTCTGACATTGGTATCAAGCAATTCGGCACGCACCATGGCGGCGGAAAAATCATTGGCCACCAGCCGCCCGACAAAACCACCACGCACCACATTATTTTCAATAATCGCCAGTGCTGGCTGGCACGTTGTGGCCAAGCTCGCCGTTTTCAGGCGCGAAACACATTGCGAGTCAAGATTATCAATTGTAATCGTACCCGGAATCACATCATCGGCAACAAAGCCATCTTCGGTAATTTCAAAGTAGCGCGAATTGGGCGTCCAAAGCGAGGTCAGCGTATGACGCGCCACGCCCGGCATGTAAAACAAAGCGTCTGTCAACTCTTTATAGGTTCGGAAAAAATCCTTGTTCCAGATGACACCGTCGCGCTCTTTCAGCACAACAATGATGCGGTTGGAGCCGAACAAGCGGTCGCGATATTCCTGAAAAGTTTGAATATATTCATGGCCAGACTGCAACTGTTTTTCAAAACCAGCATCCATCTGTAATT
>CAYQFO010000033.1:0-12045 GCA_964416815.1 uncultured Rhodobiaceae bacterium
TTTGGTTATGTCTATGCCGTCCCGATATTGGGGCTGATGGTGGCCGCTCTACTGGGCAATAGTGCACGGCAGATTTATGCTGCGGCGGGCAACCAGCTTATGGACCGCGAATTGAGTGATGAAGATCGCGAGAAAATCAAGCAAACCGTGCTGTCATATCCGCAAGTGCAGGGGCTACATGATTTGCGCACCCGACAGGCCGGGCTGGATTGCTTCATCCAGTGCCATAGTGACCTTGCTGGCAGCCTGTCGCTGCTGGCGGCGCACAATATTTCCGACGAGGTCGAAAAATTGGTGATGCAAGCATTCCCCAATGCCGAAGTCCTCATCCACCTTGATCCGGTCGGTTACGAAAAATTGACGCCACTGGAATTGAGCTAGGCGTCACTTTTTTCTTCCCCATACGGCTCTATTGTGGGGTGTGGCATCTAGACAATTCAAACAAGAGCATATTAAGGTAAGTCATCGTGGCAGGTCTGCTGGTTGTGAGAAGTCCGCACAGGGTATTCAAGGAGAAACGCATGTTTGGAAAAAAACCTATATTCGGAAAAATGCAGGATGTGCCGCTTCTGGTAAATAAAATTCTTGACCATGCTTTGGTTAATCACGGCGAGCGAGAAATCGTGTCGCGTCTGGTGGAGGGTCATATCCATCGTGAAACCTATGCCGATGCCCATTTGCGCGCCCGTAAATTGTCGCAGGCACTGAAAAAAATGGGCATGGGCGAGGGCGATGTGGTTGCCACGCTGGCTTGGAACACGCACCGGCATTTCGAGGCATGGTATGGCATTACCGGCATTGGTGCTGTTTATCACACACTGAACCCGCGCCTGTTCGCCGAGCAACTGGCCTATATTATCAATCATGCCAAAGATAAGCTGATTTTCACAGATTTAACTTTTGTGCCGATATTGGAAGGCCTTGCAAAGAAAATTCGGGGGGTCAAAGGCATTGTGATTATGACCGATGCAGCGCATATGCCGGACACCAAATTGAAAAATGTGCATTGCTATGAAGACCTGCTAGACGCCCAAAACGGCGATTTTAACTGGGTCGAAGTGGATGAGCGCGCCCCTTGCGGCATCTGCTATACGTCGGGTACGACGGGCAATCCGAAAGGTGTTTGCTATACGCACCGTTCCAATGTGTTGCACACGCTGGTCGCGAATTCGGCCGATGTGTTCGCGCTTGCATCAACCGACAGCATTATGCCGGTTGTGCCGATGTTTCACGCCAATGCGTGGGGCATTGTTTTTGGTGCTCCGGCGGCTGGTTCAAAAATCGTTAATCCGGGGCCGAATATGGACGGCGAAAGCATTTATCAATTATTGATAGACGAGGAAGTGAGCTTCACCGCTGCCGTGCCAACTGTCTGGCTGATGTTGTTGCAGCATTTGGAAGCCAATAATCTGAAACTGCCGAAACTGAAAAATGTGAGCATTGGCGGCTCGGCCGTGCCGCGTATGATGATTGAAAAATTTGAGCGCGATTATGACGTGTCGGTGAAGCATCTTTGGGGCATGACCGAAATGTCACCGCTTGGCAGCATTGCCAGCTTCAAAGCCGGCATGGAGACCATGAGCTTTGACCAACAAATGGACATTAAGGTCAAGCAAGGGCGGGTGCCTTATATGGTGGAAATGAAAATCACCGATGACAACAATAATGAATTGCCGCGTGACGGCAAAGCCTTCGGCCATCTGAAAGTGCGCGGGCCGTTCATTGTTGGGGAATATATTCAAGGTGATGGTGGGGAAATTCTTGATGATAACGGCTTTTTCGACACTGGTGATGTGGCAACCATCGACCCGCTCGGCTTTATGCACATCACCGACCGCTCGAAGGACGTGATTAAGTCGGGGGGGGAGTGGATTTCCTCAATCGAGATTGAAAATATTGCCATCGGTCATGCCGGCGTGATGGAAGCAGCTGTTATCGGCGTCGCCCATCCGAAATGGGATGAGCGACCACTGCTGATTATTATCAAAAATGAAGGCGCACAGGTCAGTAAAGATGAAATTTTGAGCTATCTGGAAGGCAAAATTGCCAAATGGTGGATGCCCGATGATGTCGTGTTTGTGGATGAAATTCCGCACACTGCTACCGGCAAAGTCCAGAAACTGGCACTCCGTGAACAATTTGCCGACTACTCGCTACCGATAGTCAATGAGGCCGCTGGATAATCATGTCAATCATAAATCTTGAAAAACTGACTGTTGGGGGCTTGCGGCTGGCCATTGCTGCGCCAATTCTTGCGCTGATAGCTATTGTCCTGTTTCGTAGCGAAGTGATGGACTATCGACTACCGTTCATCCTCGTTGCCTTTGCGAGCGTGTTGGCGGGGATTGCGTTGATAATGTGCATTTGGTCACTGGCTTTTGGCTTGCGTGGAAATCGTGGGCTTGTGACCAAAGCGGTGATTGGGGTGAGTGTGTCGCTGGCGGTGCTTTATATGCCAGTCACATCCATATATAAAGTTTTTAACGCCCCGGCAATCCACGATGTCAGCACGGATTTGAAAAACCCACCGGTTTTCAGAAACGTGCCGGGGCATCGAACTCTGGGCAATAACAGTCTGGGTATTTATCCTCAAGTGCAAGCGATGCAAAAGGCCAATTACCCCTATATTGCGCCAATTTATTTGAACGGTTCACCAGGCAATAATCTGGGTTTTGCGCGCGCCGCCATCGAAGAAATGGGCTGGAAAATTGTCAGCGTGAATGAGGCAACAAATCAGATAGAAGCCACAGACGCAAGTTTGTTTTTCGGCTTTAAGGACGACATTATCGTGCGTCTGACCGCCGACAATGAAGAAACACGTGTGGATGTCAGGTCGGCATCGCGGGTGGGCGTTTCTGATTTGGGTGTTAATGCCGCGCGCATAAGAGCCTATCTGAAAAAACTGGGCGGCGGCTATTTCAATCGATAACTGCCGTCAACAGACGTTGCCCCATCATGCGTCACCAGCCCGCGGGTCGCCAAATCTTCTATATGTGCCAGAACCGTCATTGCCGCCGCGCCGTGCAGACGCTTGTCGATATCGGCATAAATGAACGAAACCATTGAGTGGATATTTGTGTCTCCGGCCTCCAGACGTTGAATGATTTGCCGTTCTCTTTCGCGCCGATGCTCAATATAAGCGCGGACGAAATTTTTCGGGTCTTTGATATATGTGCCATGGGTCGGCCAGTATATTTCGTCATCGCGAGTCAACAAATGCTCCAGCGAGGCCATATATTGGTGCATATTGCCATCGGGCGGCACCACCACCGAGGTTGACCAGCCCATCACATGGTCGCCGGAAAACAGTGCCTTTTCTTCGTGCAAGGCATAGCAAATATGGTTCGACATATGGCCGGGTGTGAACACAGCTTCCAGTGTCCAGTCGTCGCCCTCGATAATTTGCCCGTGCTCGACAAGGACGTCCGGCTTGAAAGCGTCATCATGGCTTTCTTCCATTTTGGGCGCGTCCGATGGTTGCCCAATAGCCGTCGGTCGGCCATAAATCGGCGCCCCGGTTTTTTCCTGCAACGGCAAAGCCGCCGGTGAATGGTCGCTATGCGTATGTGTGACAAGAATATGGCTCACCGTTTCATTCGGCTCCAGTGCCGCCAATATGGCGTCAATATGTGCGTCCAATAACGGGCCGGGGTCAATCACACCAACCGCACCATTGCCCACAATATAAGTGCCGGTGCCGGTAAAGGTGAACGGCCCCGGATTGTTCGCAATCACACGGCGCAAAAGCGGGCTGAGACGATCGACGCGACCATATTGAAAATCAAATTCGGTAACAAAAGGAATAGCTGACATAGGTTTTTCCGGTTGCGCTGTGCCTCGGTTTAATTCTAGATTGGGGGCAGTATAAGTACGCTAAAGGAGTTCGTCATGAAAAAACTTTCCAAACTTGTGATTTTTATTTGCCTTGGGCTTTTTGCAAGCCTGCCAGTTGCGGCCGAGGAGCGTGATGGTAAGAGAAAGGGCGGCTATTTCAAAAAAATGGACACTGATGACAATGGCAGTATTTCGCGCGCCGAGTTTGTCGCCCATCACACAAAGAGATTTGAACAAATCGACAGCAATTCAGACGGCAGTCTCAGCAAGGATGAAATGAAAGCGCACCACAAAAAGCGCAAGCAAGAACGCCAAGAACGCCAAAATCGCAAAAAATGATAATTGAAACGGCTTGCCTAACTGGTCGGAATCTGTCTAACATTTAGGCGTTTGTCACAGATGGAGGGAGAAACTGATGGAAAAGTTACTAAGGATTGTATCGGCACTATTGGGTGCGTTTTTATTGCTGATGGGAATTTGGTGGATAGGTGACCCTGCCGCCGCAGTCATGCAACTGCAAATGACCTTGCAGGAAGGGGTGGCACGCAATTCACAAATTGGTGAGACCGCCGCCCTGTTTTTTGGCATGGGGGCATTGGCGCTCTATGGTGTGTGGAAAGAAAAGCACGATTATGTGATTGCCGCAGCCGTGCTGATAGGCGGTATTGCGGTATTTCGCGTGATAGCAGTGGTTCATGACGCACCGATTATTTGGACGTTTGTCGGTTTTGAAGTCGTCACTGCAGCCGTCTGGGTGGCTTATGCGCGGACGCTGAGAAATTGAGAAATTGATTTCAGCAATGGGCAATCACAAGTTAATGTGATTTGAATTGGTCGGAGTGGCAGGATTTGAACCTGCGCCCCCCTCGTCCCGAACGAGGTGCGCTACCGGGCTGCGCTACACTCCGATTGCGCTCGTATATAACGACTCCCTGCGCTTGACGCAATTGCCAATTATTTCGTTTAATAAAACAAAAAAGGGAAACTGAAACCATGTCATCTAGACCTTTATTGAAGCGTCCGATATTTGTTGCCTTTTTGGTGCTGATAGGACTTTTGCTTGGCTATTTTCTTTTGTGGCCGGTACCGTTTGACCCCGCACCGGACAAACTGGCTGGTAAAAATCCGGCTGGCACGGGCGTGTTTGCCAAAAACAATCGGCTGGCGGCGGCGACATTGTTGGAAAGCGGTCACGGGCCGGAAGGTATCGCGATTGACAGAAGAGGACGGCTTTATACCGGCCTGCATGATGGAGAAATTGTGCGTCTTGATGGCAACACGATAACTGAGTTGGCCAATACGGGCGGGCGTCCGCTTGGGATAGAGTTTGATGCGCGCGGCAATCTGATTATTGCCGATGCCATGAAAGGGCTGCTGTCAATGGCGCCGAACGGCACATTGACAACGCTCGCAACCGAGCATGATGGCAGGCGGATGATTTTTGTCGATGATGTGGCGATTGCCAATGACGGCAAAATTTATTTCTCCGATGCCTCCACCAAATATGAACTTGGAGACGAATTGGCCGAAGCCTTTGAACGTCGTCCCACAGGTCGCCTGCTGGTCTATGACCCGATGGATGACAGCACCAAACTTTTGCTCGACGGCTTGCATTTTGCCAATGGTGTGGCACTGGGGCCGAGAGATTCTTATGTGCTGGTCAATGAAACTTTTTCGCACCGCATCATGCGCTATTGGCTGACTGGCGCGAAGGCCGGAACGGCAGAGATTTTTGCCGAAAACCTGCCGGGCTTTATCGATAATATCACCGAAGCCCCGGGCGGGTTTTGGCTCGCTATTGTTGCGCCGCGCACGGCGGAACTGGACGCAATGGTCGACAGCCCGTTCCAGCGCAAGCTGGTCTGGCGGTTGTTGCAATTGACCGGAGGCTCGCCAGTGACGCTACACAGCTATGCGGTGAAACTTGACCGCGGCGGCCACCCGATTATCTCGCTGGAAGATGATAGCGGACATATTTTTTTGATGACCAGCGTGCTTGAGCATCGCGGCAAGCTATATCTGGGCAGTTTGGAAAATCATGCGATTGGCATCATTGCCGCGCCAAGATAAGAGCGGAAAAAGAGGCTGGATTATCGTTGGCTGATTGGTTATGTTGCCGCCCGTTGGGGTGTAGCCAAGTGGTAAGGCAGCGGCTTTTGATGCCGCCATGCGCAGGTTCGAATCCTGCCACCCCAGCCAATCGCCGCTACTTAGCTATCGTCACTTTCCTCGTCTTCCGCTTCCTCAATCTCTTTAGCCACCCACGCGTGAACATTTTTCTCCGACCATGGCTTATCGGAGTTAACGAAAACGCGCTCTTCATCATAAGCGCGATTTGGAAAAATCCAACTTCCGTAAATCCAGCCGATCCAATGGATAATTTATGCGTTTCTCTTTCGGCACATGGGCAAAAAGAGTTTGGATCGCCAGTTCAATATCGGTGCGTGTTTCTCGGGGTGGTGCGTCTGGTAAATCCTCTTTTTCATCTTTTTCCGGCATGATGGCGCGGTCACGAATATAGTCGTGCAAAATGTGCAACAACAAAGTGTGGTTTTCTGACCCAAAGTCATAGCCTTTAAGCAGGCTGTCGATTAAACGCAGTCCGGCGTTTCGTTCGGTCAGATTATCCTTTTTTCCTATTGCCTCAATCGCACGGCTCAATCGGTCATTAAACAGATTTTTTTCAGAAGTTTCAGCTTGCTTTTGTCCGACTTCCACTTGCTTTTGTCCGACTTCCACTTGCTTTGAAAACGTATTGAGGCGCATTGCACCCAAAATCAGTCCCCAAAGTCCGCCCCATGCACCTAAGGCAATAATCAGATTGCGTGTCGCACTTCCAGACCATTCGCCATTGCCTTCTTTCCACCAATCGCCAAAGTAAAAAGCTGACCCGACTATAAGAACCACGCCGACAATAAAGACGATGCTAAGTAAAATTATTGACCGGTGGTTTTTCAAAAAGCCCATTATTTTTCCTGCTTATCTGCCAGCGTGGCCATGCTGTTGGCGATGCGCCCCAGCACCGAAAGATAGACAAATCCGGCAAACACATAAGCCCCAATTTCGTAATGCTGCGGCCAGAGCATGACGACAGCAAAAAAAACAATCGTTTCTGTGCCTTCGGCCAATCCGGCCAGATAGAAAAAACTTTTGCGCCCCTGTGTATCGCTGGTGAGCTTGCGCTTTTCCGCCAAAATGGCAAAGGCCAGAAACACCGTCATCGACATGGCGAAGCTGGAGAGCAACACCGCGCTCGCCAAAGCGTAAGTCGGTTGATAAAAAGCAAAGCCGAGCGGCAACGAAGCCCAAAGCAAAAAGTCTGCGACAATATCTAAATAAGCCCCGAGGTCGGTTGCGCCCTTGCCTTCATTGCGCCGCGCCAGCGCACCATCCAGCCCGTCGGCCAGCCGATTAACAAACAGCAAAACCAGCGCGAGCAAAAACGCCCCTTGCGCCACGGCATAGACGCTGACAAACCCCAAAACCAATCCGCCCAGCGTTACTTGATTGGCCGTCAAACCACGCGGTGCGAGCCTCGCCGCCGCATTCAAAGGCGGGTCAATCAGGCGGCGCATGAGTGGGTCAAGCACGCTTGACCAGACTGTCGATGGCGGCGCGATATTCTTTTTCAATCGTGGCCACCACATTTTCCACCGGCTCGACATTTTTAATGCTGCCAATGCCTTGCCCCGACCCCCAAATATCTTTCCATGCTTTGGATTTCATATTGCCGCCAGAGCCGAAATTCATTTTTGCTTTATCCGCGTCCGGCAAATTATTCGGGTCAAGCCCGCTTGAGGCAATCGAGGGCTTTAGATAATTGCCAAGCACACCCGTGAACAGCGAAGAATAAACAATATCATCCGCCGCCGACGCCACCAGCATATCCTTATAACGTTGGTCGGCATTGCCTTCTTGCGTGGCGACAAAGCGTGTGCCGAGATAGGCGAGGTCGGCCCCCATGGCCAGTGCCGAGGCAACGCAATAGCCGTCGGCCATCGCGCCCGACAGCAAAATCGTGCCGTCAAACCATTCCTTCACTTCGCGCAACAGAGCAAACGGGCTGAGCGCACCGGCGTGGCCACCGGCTCCGGCGCAAACCAAAATCAGCCCGTCAACGCCCTGCTCGGCAGCCTTTTTGGCGTGCTTGACGTTAATCACATCGTGAAACACAACCCCGCCATAGCTGTGCGCGGCTTCCACAATCTCCGATGGCGGGCGCAGGCTGGTAATGATAATCGGTGCTTTGTGCTTCACGCAGATTTCCATATCGCTCATCAGACGGTCATTGGAAGCATGGCAAATCTGATTGACCGCATAGGGCGCAACTTTCTTGTCGGGGTTGGCCGCTTTGTATTCTGCAAGCTCGCCATTGATGCGCGTCAGCCATTCATCCAGCACCTCGCTAGGGCGGGCATTCAACGCCGGAAACGCGCCGACAATACCCGCCTTGCATTGCGCCAGCACCAACTCAGGGCCGGAAACCAAAAAAAGCGGCGCACCGACAACCGGCACGCGCAGACTGTTTTGTAAAACTTTAGGCAGGGACATGAATTTTCTCCTTTTTAATCCAGCGCGGCATAGACCAGTTGCTGTAATTGCGGGCGCAGGGGGTAAGAGGCGGACGGCATGAGTTGCGTCATCATAATCACCACCAAATCCTCCACCGGATCGTTCCAGAAAATCGTGCTGGCCAGCCCGCCCCATGAATAAATGCCAGCCGAAGACGGCGTGACGGTCAGTGCCGGATTAACCACAACCGAAAATCCAAGCCCAAAACCAATGCCGTCAAAAGCGATTTCGGTGAAACTACCTTGCCCGCGCTCCAGCAGTGTCTCACCATTGGGCAAATGGTTCATGGTCATATAGGCCAGCGTTTTGCGCCCCAGCAAGTGCGCCCCGTTGCCCCCCGTGCCGCCGCGCCGCAGCATATCAGCAAAAATATAATAGTCGCGCATGGTGGACACTAAACCACCCCCGCCCGATAAAAATTTGCGCCCCGGCTTATAAATCGTGCGCGCCGGGCTATCCACCAGTTTAATCTCGCGGGTCAACGGGTCGAGGCTGTAATTATTCATCAGCCGCTCCAGCTTGCCAGCGGGAACAACAAATCCCGTATCCACCATGCCCAGAGGGGTGAATATGTTTTCGGAAAAAAACACATCCAGAGGCTGACCAGAGACAATTTCAACAATGCGCCCAACAATATCGGTCGAAACCGAATAATTCCACTTTTCGCCCGGCGAAAACAGCAAGGGCATTTCTGCCAACGCATCGCACATGCCGGCCAAATCAAAACTCTCCGAGCGCGCTCCATTGATTTTATGATTGCGGTAAAGCGCATCAACCGGATGCTCAGCCATGAAGTCATAAGTAAAGCCAGACTGATGCGTCAGCAAATCATGCACGGTTATCATCCGGTCGGGGTCGCGGGTTGTAAAATTATTCGCCGTGCCGCCATCAAAAACTTTAACGTTCTTGAACGCTGGTAGATATTTGGTAATCTCATCTTGCACCATCACCTTGCCTTGTTCGACAAGCATCATCAGTGCCACGCTGGTGACCGGCTTGGTCATTGAGTAAATGCGGAAAATCGTTTCATCATCAATCGCAAAACCCTCACCAATGCCGCTCGTGCCACGATGGCTAAGGTGAGCAATCTTGTCGCCCCGCGCCACCAGCAGACTCATCCCGGGAAGCTTTTTCTGCTCAAGATAGTTCGTAAAAAAATCCGGCATCGCCGCCAGCTTGTCGCGATTCAAGCCCAGCTTTTCAGGCGCCTCAAAATGATAAATATCCATAATCCCTCGCTAAATAAATTTATGAATTTTCAGCACAAATGCATAGACAAAAGCAATCTCGTGCAACTGATTAAAACGTCCGGCCTTACCGCCATGTCCGGCCGCCATTTGCGTCCGCAATAGGGTGAGGCCGTCATCCGTGCGCTTGGCGCGCAGGCGCGCTATATATTTGGCAGGTTCCCAATAGGTAACGCGCGGGTCGCTCAAACCGCCCGTCGCCAGAATATGCGGATAGCTTGTGGCGCGAATATTTTCATAAGGCGCGTAACCGGCAATCAACTCATAAGCCTCTTTACTTGCAATCGGATTGCCCCACTCCGGCCATTCCGGCGGCGTAAGGGGAAGCGTCTCATCCAGCATGGTGGTCAACATATCGACAAACGGCACTTCCGCAACCGCGCCGCAAAATAAATCCGGTGCCAGATTAACCGTCGCGCCGACCAGCAAGCCTCCGGCACTGCCGCCATGCAGCGTAATGTGACCAGCGCGCGTATAATCCCCCGCAATCAAAGCCCGTGCGGCGGCAGCAAAATCTTCAAAACTATTGCTCTTGTGAACCCCGCGCCCGCGCAAAAACCAATCATGCCCACAAGCCTTGCCGCCGCGAATATGAGCAATCGCATAAATAAAACCACGCTCAACAAGGCTCAAGCGCGTGAACGAAAATCCCGCCGGAACAGTGATGCCATAAGCCCCATAACCATAAAGCAGCACCGGTGCGCTGCCATCAAGTGGCGTATCCTTGTGATAAACGAGCGACACTGGCACTTGTGCGTCATCATGGCTGGCGGCGGTGATGCGTCGGGTGATGTAGCTTTGCGGCTCATGACCCGGCACATTCTGACGTTTGCGAAGTTCTCGCACCCCCGTCTCCATATTGAAGTCATAAGTTTCCAAGGGCGTGGTCATCGACGCATAGGTGAAGCGCAACAGCTTAGTGTCATATTCAGCCATTTCGCCCAAAGCCAAATCATACGCCTCTTCGGCAAAACTGATTTTCCGCCGTGCGCGCGTTGCCCCGTCCGACACCATGTCACAAACCTCTATATGCGGGAGCGCATTCTCACGCGCCAGAATAACCAAATGCTGCGCAAAAGGCAGAGCCGCCAACACCAAACGACCAGCGCGATGGGGTTCCAGCACCTGCCAATCCTCCATCTGACCGCTCGTCATCGGCACCGGAGCGGTGGCAATCTGAAAGTCTTGCACCTTGCCTTGCGTGTTCCAATTGGTGACAATAATCAATTGATTGCGGGCGGCGTCATCATCCACCTCATATTCAATGCCGGTGCGTCGCGGCGCGACACATAGTGGGGCTTCATGCGGACGCTCGGTTGCAATCAACCAATTCTCGCTTGTTTCATGGTCGTGCGCCGTAATGATAAGAAAGCGTCCGCTACGCGTATCATCCAGTCCAACAAAAAAACCGGCATCAGATTCTTCATACACGCATTCATCTTTGCTTTGCGCCGTGCTAAGCTGGTGGCGCATCACACGATTGGGACGATGGTTGACATCAACCATCACATAAAACAAATATGTGCCACACGCCGACCACACAAAATGGCCTGCCGTGTCGTCCAAGCTATCGGGCAAATCGTTACCGCTTTCAATATCACGAAATTTAATCGTGACATATTCCGAGCCTTTATCGTCATAGGCCCAAGCCAGTAGGCGACCGGTTGGATCCGGCGCGTATCCCATGAATTTGAAAAAATCGCGCCCTTCGGCTTCGACATTGCCGTCAATGACGGTTTGCATGGCGTCTATCGCGCTGTCGCGTGCGCCGCAGCAAACCAGCCCATGTTCACCGCCGGAGCGAAAGCGCGTGCTCCATGCCAAATGCCCCCGATTGACCGGCACATCGGCATCATCTTCTTGCATACGCTGACGCATTTCGGCAAACAAAGTTTTTTGCATGGCCTGTGTGTCGGTCATAACCGCATCGGTATAGGCATTTTCGGCTTCCAAATGGGTGCGAATTTCCTTGTTCAGTAATTGCGGGTCGCGCATCACTGCCTGCCAATTTGCATCGCGCAGCCAAGCATATTCATCAATGCGGGTGATGGCGTGGCGCGTGTCTGATTGCGGGCGCGGCGCAGCAAGCGGCGCGCCGACAGAGGCTTTAGGTATGAAAGTCAACTGTCGCTTGCGAGCCGTAATGCAGTGCCGTTCATGCAATAGCGTAAACCAGATGGCGGTGGCCCATCGGGAAAAACATGTCCCAAATGCGCCCCGCAATTATTGCACAAGACTTCTGTGCGCCGCATACCGTGGGCAGTGTCTTCGCGCTCAGTTATGGTCTCGGCAGACACTGGCTGAAAAAAACTTGGCCAGCCCGTGCCACTGTCGAATTTTGTATCACTGGTGAAAAGTGGGCGGTCGCAACATATGCAGTGATAGGTGCCTG
>CAYQFO010000034.1:0-11842 GCA_964416815.1 uncultured Rhodobiaceae bacterium
GGCTTGACGATACGCCGCGCCGTGCCGTTTTTGACGCCAGTCAACTGGTTGCGGTGGGCGCCGTAAATACCAGCCAAGCGAAACAGATTAACACCGATATTATGTTGCTGCCCAAAAGCCAGCCAGTCGGCTTCGGCTTGGGCGCGGCGTATGCCGCGTGCGCCCAGCGGGCCGGACGGCGTATCTTCGTCAATCCACGCGCCATCATGGTCGCCATAAACGCCGGTGGTGGATAAATAACCAAGCCATTTTATATTGCTTGCCGCCAGTGCCGTTTTCGCCTGCGCCAACACCGGATCGCCGTCTGGGCTTGGCGGGGCTGAGATAAGTCCATGCGTGGCACTGGCCAGCGTATTGCGCGTCATGGCATGAAACCCAATCGGCGCAATGCCGCGCTTTTCCAATATGGCGGCTTTTGCCTTGTCACGATAAGTCGCCGAGAGCTGCCAGCCTTCGGCCTCTAAAAGCGGCACCAAATGCTCGGCACAAAAGCCAAAGCCGAAAAACACCATATGATTGCCGCTCATTATATGACTGCTGATGTTTTCAGAGCCGCCTGCCATTCGGTTTGCACATGGGCGTCGGTTTCGCCGTCCAGTAGTGCTGCCGCCTTTTCTTGGGTGCGGGTTATATCATGCTGCGCCAATGCCCACACGGCCATGCCACGCACCAAGGGCGACCCATCGCTCAAGCGCGCTTCAATGGCAGCGATAAAATCGGCTTTGACCGGCGGCGCCGTATTGCCCATAGCAATCAACACATTGCGGATAAAGCGGTCGCGTCCGGTGCGTTTGATGGGCAGACCAGCAAAGCGGGTGCGAAAACCGGCATCATCGAGTGACACCAAATCCATCAGCGTCGGCAAATTCAAATCCTCTAGCAGGCGCATATCGTCATGCGCGGCTTGCGCAAATTTGTTCCACGGGCAGACGGCCAGACAATCATCGCAACCATATATGCGATTGCCCATGGGCTTGCGAAATTCTTCGTCAATCACGCCTTTATGCTCAATCGTCAGATAGGAAATGCACCGCCGCGCATCAAGCTGATAGGGGGAAGGAAAAGCATTTGTCGGGCAAATATCAAGGCAGGCCGAACAATGCCCGCAATGATCGCTTGCCGGTTTATCGACCGGCAACGCCAAATCGGTGAACACGCTGGCGAGAAACAACCAACTGCCAAAATCGCGCGACACCAGATTGGTATGCTTGCCTTGCCAGCCAAGCCCGGCAGCGGCGGCGAGCGGTTTTTCCATCACTGGTGCGGTATCGACAAACAGCTTGGCCTCGACCTTTGTTGTTTCAACCAGCCAGCGCACCAGTCGGCGTAATTTCTTTTTGATAATCTCATGATAATCGCGGCGTTGGGCATAGACCGAGATTAACCCTTGCCGGTCATGCGCCAAATGCTCAAGCGGATGATGCCCAAGCTGATATGGGGGCGCATAATTCAGACCCAGCATAATCACGCTTTTTGCTTCCGGCCACAACACACACGGGTCGGCGCGACGGGTCGGCGTCTCGGCCAGCCATGCCATATCGCCATGACGATTTTTGTCAAGAAAATCCATCAGACGTGGGTGCGCTTCAGGAATGGCATTGGGTCGGGTGACGCGACATAAGCCAAACCCTTCGCGTGCGGCACGCGCAATAAAGGTCGCCTTAATGTCATTAATTTCTGTCGCCTGCATGGGCTTAAAAATCCAAATCCGTATAATAAGGTGGCGGACGCATACCGGCCACATGGTCGGCCAATAGCGGACGAAAACTGGGACGCGATTTAATCTGCGCATACCAATCACGCACATCAGGCCACAACTTCCACGGCACATCGCCAGTATAGTCAAGGCACGACAAATGCGCCACCGCGGTTAAATCGGCCATGCTCATTTGCGTTCCGGCGAGCCAATCGCGGCTGCCCAGCAAATGGGTAATATATTCAAGATGCAGATTGAGATTATGCAAACCGGCGCGCACGCTCTCCATATCCGGCCCGCCACCGCCATCCTCGGCGCCCATAAAGCGTCGGTCGATTTTTTCATAGCTTACCAGCTTGCCCACTTCGGTATGAAACTTGCTGTCAAACCACGACGTGATGCGGCGCACTTCGGCGCGCGCCAAGCCGCCAGTCGGCAGTAATGGCAGGGCGCCGCCTTTTTCTTCCAACCATTCGCAAATCGCATAATGACCGACAATTGTACCCGCTTCGCCAACCAGCACCGGCACTTCACCGGATGGGTTGAGCATCAAAAAATCAAGCCGTCTTTCCCACGGGCGTTCCTCAACATATTCCACGGCAAATTTCTTCTCCAGCAACATCAGGCGGATTTTGCGCGAAAACGGACAGACAGGTTGATGAAACAAAGTAGCCATGGCTCAGATTATTACGCCGCCACCCGAAAGCGAGCAAGCCCTTTGATATGAGGAAAGGCTTGCCGCAAACGAAAACGCAGCTTAGCGTGCCAGCGATGGAAATTTATCACTTACTCACTTTGGCACTGGTGCAGGGGGCAACCGAGTTTTTACCGGTCAGTTCAAGCGGTCACCTCAATCTGATACATGCGCTGACACCGCTTCCCGATGCCGGTGTCGGCATGGATGTGGCACTGCATAGCGGCACGTTGATTGCCGTGATGGTGTATTTTCGCCGCGATGTGCGTGCGTTGATTTTGGGCGCGGTTGATATTTTGGCGCAACGTCGTGAGAGGCACGATAGCGCCCGCCGCGACACCACCCTTTACCTTTTCATCGCCAGCGTGCCGGTATTGTTGGTCGGCGCGGTGTTGATGGCGAGCGGATTTATTGATGCACTGCGCACCGCTTATGTCGTGGCTTGGGCCAATCTGATATTTGCCGTGCCGCTCTGGTTGGCCGACCGCTATGGAGCGCGGCTAAAATCCATTACTGACATGTCGCTACATCCGGCTGTGCTGATTGGGTGCGCACAAGTTTTGGCACTTATTCCGGGTGCCAGCCGTGCTGGTGTCACGATGACGGCGGCGCGCGCCCTCGGGTTTAGCCGCCCCGAGGCGGCGCGATTTTCCATGTTGCTGTCGATACCGGTGATTGCCGCCTTTGCACTGGCGTCGTTGATTGGTCTCATCTACCAAGGCGATGACACTGCCCTTATGGCCGCCGCAACCGGTGCGGCTCTGTCGGCATTGGTGGCACTCGCCAGCATTCATATTTTCATGAAAATGACGCAAGTCATGAGCCTGACGCCTTTCGTGCTTTACCGGCTGGCATTGGGGATAGGGCTATTGCTGGTGCTTTAACGCCGCGGGGTAGAGTGCGGGCGATAACGCGCCAGATAATCGGGCAAAACGCCTAAAATGGGTTGCGTATCAATCCCAAGCGTCGCCAGATTGTGCGCATTATCGGCCACGACATTATCGCTTTGCAGCAAGTTTATCTGGTCCGGCGTCAATAAGGGCTTGGGCGCAAACTGCGCAAAAACAGCAATGATACGAGCGGCAAAAACCGGCATCGGCAACAGCAAACGCCGCCGCTCAATTTGCTCAAGCAAAAGCTCCATCAATTCTTTGAAGCTATAGATTTGCGGCCCACCCAATTCGTAAATGCCGGATGACGCACCCTCTAGGCAGGCTTTTGTTGCGACGGCGACATCAAACACGGTGACTGGTTGATAGCGCGTTTTGCCGCCGCCGATTAAGGGCAAGGCCGGTGCCAATAGCGACATGGCGGCAAAGCGGTTGAAAAAATCATCCTCCGGACCAATCACCAGCGACGGGCGCAAAATATGCGCCGAGGGGATAGCCTCCAAGACGGCTTGTTCGCCGGCGGCTTTGCTCTGCGCGTAGCGCGATGGGCTTTCGGCATCGGCACCAATGGCTGACATTTGGACAAATTTTTCAATGCCGCGTGCCGCCGCCGCCTGCGCCAAAGACGCCGCGCCCTCGCTTTGAACGGCGGTGAATTTTTGCTTACCGGTTTCAAACAAAATACCGACGCAATTCACCACCGCTGTGATATTTTCCAATGATGCGTCCAGACTTTGCCGATCGCGTATATTGGCGCGTATAATTTCTATTTGCCCGGGACGGCCTGCGGTTTTTACAAACAGTGCCTGATTGGGGTGGCGCACGGCGACGCGAATTTGCGCTCCGGTTTTGGCCAGTGTGCGCACAATATGCCGCCCGACAAAACCGGAGCCGCCCAGTAGCAGAATTTTATCGGTATCTCGCATCTCGTTCATGCCCGACTCATAAAACATGGCGGCGTGCGGGGCAAGTCATGCGCCGGTTGACAAGATTTTGCTGGCCGCCTAAAGAATTGATACTTGTCATTGATAAGGGCCCAGGTGGCGGAATTGGTAGACGCGCCAGCTTCAGGTGCTGGTGTCCTTTATGGACGTGGAAGTTCGAGTCTTCTCCTGGGCACCAAGTGCCATCAGCTTGTTAAGCTAATCCGTATTTTTGATGTGGATGTAACGTTGTGGGAACGGTATTTCAATACCGCTCTCATTAAATTTACGCCAAATGGAAAACAACACATCGCTTTTTGGACGTTTGCGGCCTCTGGTAACATCTTCCACCCAGAAATACAGCATGAAATTTATCGAACTATCGCCAAAATCCACCAAAAAGCATTGAGCCGCTGGCCGTTTAGCGCAGCGCGGGTGTTCATTCGCTGCCTCTAAAATCAGTGCCGCAACTTTATCCAGGTCGGCGGCATAAGACACGCCTATGTGAATATCAATGCGTCCGAGCGTATTGCTGAATGTCCAGTTTGTGACCCGGTTGGTGATAAAGTCTTCATTCGGTATCATCAGTTCCCGATTTTCAAAGGTTTCAATCAAAGTATAGCGGGCGCCCGTATGCCTAACAAAGCCGGATGTGCCATCAGCTAACTCTATCAAATCACCTTCCTCAACTGACTTTTCAAACAGCAAAATCAGGCCACTAATAAAATTAGAGGTGATTCTTTGTAAACCAAACCCAATACCAATACCAATCGCACCACTGACCACTGCAAAGGCTGTCAGGTCAATGCCCAGCACATCCAGTGCCACCAGGGAGGCAACGAAGTAAATGATAATCTGGAAGCCTTTGGTAATCAGCGCACGGTTACTTGCTTTAACATTTACCAGTCGCTTAATTCTTGCTTCGCCAAACTCCGAGAAAATGCCGGCGACCCAAAATAATATCACAATGGTAATCATCGCTTTGGTGAGTAGATATACTGAAAACCGCAGGTCACCGATTTTGAAAGCCAGACTGTCAGAATCCAGAAACTCTTTAATCGGTTGGAGGTAGTCTAAAAATCCGAGGGAGAAAAACGCAACAACAAAAAATGCCAATATAAACTCAGCAACCCGCGCACGAGGCTTCAGTAGCTTTTTCCAAAAATTTTTCATTTTTCCTTTATTTTCCCAAGGCATTATATTTTTCTTTGAACATAAATGTTTATAACTAATATAGAAATGAGATGCGCGAGCTAAATATGAAAACGCATGCCCTCACCAATTGTAGACCAAAAATATGCTATCTACCATGATAAAAGCGAGTACATATTTACACTCTTTATGATGATTGGTGGCCATTACGCTGATGGCCAAACGCCACCCAATGAGGATAAAAAACACGAATTGATTCCAACGACTGATGGTAGCAACCTTGCCTTGCGGTGCGGATGCTGATAGGAACGCTGAGGAGAATAATGATGGCCATTCACCTGCACAAAAATGATTTGCCCGACAATTTGAGCTTTAGTGGCTCAATCGCCATTGACACGGAAACGCTGGGGCTTAAGCCCGCACGCGACCGCTTGTGTTTGGTGCAATTATCGGCCGGCGATGGCGACGCGCATATTGTGCAATTTGACGGGCAGAATTATGACGCGCCCAATCTAAAAGCGCTGTTGTCCGACCGCGCCATCGTAAAAATTTTCCATTTTGCCCGTTTTGATTTGGCCATTATTGCGCACTATCTGAAGGTTCATGCAGCACCGCTTTGGTGTACGAAAATCGCTTCCAAGCTGACCCGCACTTATACCGAGCGGCACGGGCTGAAAGATTTGTGCCGTGAATTGCTGGATATTGACCTATCAAAGGCGCAACAAAGCTCCGATTGGGCGGCCACTGATTTAAGCGATGCACAATTAAATTATGCCGCCTCCGATGTGTTGCATTTGCATGCGCTGAAAGAGCGGCTGGACGCCATGCTGGAGCGCGGCGGTCGCCGTCAAATGGCCGAAGCCTGTTTTGATTTCGTGCTGGTGCGCAGTGCCATGGATTTGGCCGGTTTTGACGATATGGATATTTTCGCCCATTAGGATGGGTTGGGGATATGGATAATTCAGCTGCTTCGCACACGCGTCTTGTTTCATGGCTTCGCCTTGCTCTGCCCTTAGTCGCGCTGCTTTTACTGCTGCTTGTGTTTGTCATTATTGAGCGTCGCGACAAATCTGCATCCGATAGTAACCCACGCACCCATCCGGGCTTGATGATGACAGATGTCGTGCTTAACGGCACCAGCGATGATGGCGAAAGCTATCGGGTCATCGCTGCTACGGCGCATCGCGCCTTAAACAAAACCGGAGAAATAAGGTTGAGCGCACTGACCGCGTATTTGGCCAATACGCGCAATCGGCTTGAGGTGACGGCACAGACGGGCGAATTCAAGCAACAGACCAAACAATTACGGCTTGAAGGCGATGTGCGCCTGAATGACCAGCAGGGCCGCCACGGACGCTTTCAGAGCATTCAGATAAATTTGGCCGCCCGCCGCGCCATTAGTCGTCAAAAACTGACGCTGCAAGGGCCGGAAGGGCGGATTGAAGCTGCCGATATGCACTTAAATGAGGCGACGCGGATATATCGTTTCACCGATGCGCAAATACGCCTTAATCGGGGCAAAGCAAAATGACGTTTTTTTGCTTTCTCATCGCCATCACAATAACGGCCGTGGCCACAGCAAAGGCTGATAGCGGCTTTGCTGTTGACCCCATCGCCCCGATTGATGCGCACGCCGAACTTATGCAATTCAACGAACCGAACGGACAAGTCCGGCTGAGCGGCACGGCGCACATGATACAAGGGCCGATGCAGATTGATGCCGATGAGATAACCGTGTTTTTTGCGCCATCCCCCGACAGGCACGCCGTCAAACTAACAGCACTGGGCAATGTGCGTCTGGTCAGCAACAATGGCCGCACGGCCAAGGCTGAACGCGCCGATTACGATATTGCCAAGAACAAGCTGGTATTGGACGGCAATGTGTCTGCCAATCAAATTGATGCGCAGGGTCGCCAACAGGTTTTGACTGGCCAACGCCTGACAATCAATATGACTAACGGCCAAACCCAATTGACTGGCGACGCAAAAGCAGGTCGTCCCAAGCTGAAATTGTCGCGCTAGAGCGGCTTTTCTTAAACCGCAAATTGCACTAGCTTGGTGGGCATGGCACACAATCGCCAGACACAGCCCCATGACGGGTCAACCGATGCGCGGGTGCTGGGTGGCTTGGGCGTGCTGGGCTTATCAAAAAGCTATCGCGGTCGGCAAGTGGTGAAAAATGTTTCATTGCAATTCGACCGCCGCGAGGCCATCGGTTTGCTGGGGCCAAACGGCGCCGGTAAAACAACCATTTTCTACATGATAACCGGACTGGTAAAACCCGATAGCGGGCAAGTGCTGATTGACGGGCAGGATGTCTCGCATTTGCCCGTCTATCGGCGCGCGCGCTTGGGGCTGGGCTATCTACCGCAGGAGGCCTCGGTGTTTCGCAGGCTGACGGTTGAACAAAATATCATGGCGATTTTACAAGCCGTGGAGCCGGAGCCTGTGCGCCGCGAGGAAAAACTAGAAAGCCTGCTTGCCGATTTTGCCATCACCCATCTACGCCACGCCGTCGGGCAAGCTTTATCGGGGGGCGAACGCCGCCGCACCGAAATTGCCCGTGCGCTGGCGGGTGACCCGTCTTTTATTTTGCTCGACGAACCCTTTGCCGGCATTGACCCGATTGCCACTGGCGATATTCGTGGCCTCGTGGCGCAGTTAACCGAGCGCGGTCTGGGCGTACTGATAACCGACCATAATGTGCGCGAGACTTTGGGTATTATCGACCGTGCCATTATTATTCATGACGGCCAAGTGCTGATGGAAGGCACACCCGCAGAAATTGTTGAAAATGAGGACGTTCGCAAGTTCTATCTTGGGGATGCGTTTTCTCTGTAGTTTAGATTTTTATACCGTCAAAATCGCTTGCATCATGACGTTCCGGCACAGAAACATCGCCCCAAGGGCGATTGACCAGCCGCCCACGCCTCACAGCTGTGCGCGCCGACAACATATCAGCCCAGCGATTGACATGTTTATAGTCATGCACTTGCAGAAATTCGGCACTTTCATAGAGCAGCCCTTTGGCCAGCCCGCCATACCACGGATAAACCGACATATCGGCAATCGTGTATGCATCGCCTGCCATATATTCATTATCGGCCAAATGCTTATCCAACACATCAAGTTGACGCTTCACTTCCATGGCAAACCGGTCAATGGCATATTCAATCGGAAACGGCGCATAGGCGTAAAAATGTCCAAAGCCGCCGCCCAAATAAGGCGCACTGCCCATTTGCCAAAACAGCCAGTTGAAACATTCGCTGCGCACCGGAAAATCATGCGGCAAAAAAACATCAAATTTCTCCGCCAAATGCACCAACATAGAAGCCGATTCGAACAACCGTATCGGCTCCTTACCACTATAATCCATCATGCCCGGAATTTTTGAATTCGGATTAACCGCCACAAAACCACTGCCAAATTGGTCGCCCTCGCCGATATTGATAAGCCACGCATCATATTCGGCACCCTTGTGGCCAAGTTCCAACAATTCCTCCAACATGATCGTCACCTTGACGCCGTTTGGCGTGCCAAGCGAATAAAGCTGAATCGGGTGCTTGCCGACCGGCAATTCTTTATCATGCGTTGCACCAGCAATCGGCCGGTTGATATTGGCGAAGCGTCCACCACTTTCTGCATCTGCCTTATTCCATTTCCAGATTTTCGATGGTTTGTAATCGCGCGCTTGTATCCCCTTTTTTAACCATTTTTTTAGCATTGTTACCTCCTTCTCAGCCGCTCCAAGAGCGGATTAAACACAGGTGCGGGCAAGACAAATTGCCGAAATTGGTGGAGCCAGGCGGAATCGAACCGCCGACCTCTTGCATGCCATGCAAGCGCTCTCCCGACTGAGCTATGGCCCCGAAAGATGGTCGGAACCTAATTGAACCAAACACGTCAGGCAATGAAAAAATAACCGCAGCCGCCGCACAAGAGCTGCCCAAAGATACCAGACTAACTGTCTTCGTCGTCAAAAACGTCACCCTTGCCATTATCTTCGCCATCCCCCTCTGCACCATTTTCTTCATCATCATCATCTGCAACAAGCAAATTTTCATCGGGGTTCAATGTGGCACCATTATCTTCAAACTTGGGCAACCCGTCATCACCGTCATCACCGTCATCATCGTCATCGTCATCGTCATCTTCTTCTTCCTCAACAATATCTTCAAGGCTAAGCGCGTCATCGTCATCTTCCAACTCACCCTCATCATCCGACTTCGGTGGCTCGTTTTGAGGTTCGGGTTTGGTTGGTGCGCTGAGCTTGCTTGCTGGCACAATATCAAGCACCGTGTCGCATTTTGGACAAACAGCAGGCGTTTTGTTCAAATCATAAAATTTGACTTCGCAGGACTCACATTGTCGCTTGGTGCCTAATTTTTCATCTACCACAGGACCCCCCAACTAACGGAAATTGTCATTGTTCCCATGCCATGAAGTATCAAGCCTGTCAAAGCCAAATCGACAAATTTCCTGCTCATTTATGTTGATACGCTTTGGGGGGTGTTTTGAGGGCTGCTTGACGCGCTGCCGAAAAACAGTGACAACACAGAGCATGAAAAAGCATAAGAAAGATGAGTGAGACCCGCCCCCTTGGCGCACAAGAACCTGCTTCTGCCCGTCACCGATCCTTGAGCGGTCATGTGCGCATACCGGGCGATAAATCAATTTCCCACCGCGCCCTGATTCTGGCGGCCATGGCGACCGGCAAAAGCTGTATATCCGGTCTGCTGGAAGCCGAAGATGTGCTGGCCACGGCCGAGGCCATGCGAGACTTGGGGGCAGATATTGTCAAAACCGAAACCGCGTGTCCTCAAAACCAATGGACCGTCCACGGGGTTGGCCCCGGCGGGTTGAAACGCCCAAGCAAAGCCCTTGATTTCGGCAATTCCGGCACTGGTGCGCGGCTGGTCATGGGGGTTATTGCTGGTGCCGCCATTGAAGCGCAATTTATCGGCGATGCTTCGTTGTCGGTGCGCCCGATGGCGCGCATCACCGAACCTTTGGCGCAAATGGGTGTCCAGATTGACAAGGTTGAAAAAGATCAAGACACGCATTTGCCGTTGACTTTACGGGGTGCATCTATGCCCATGCCCATTGACTATGCGCCACCGATGGCCTCGGCACAGGTAAAATCGGCGATTTTGCTGGCCGGACTGGGTGCGCCCGGCACGACGATTGTGCGCGAAGCCCATATAACACGCGACCATAGCGAAACGATGCTGGCTCTGTTTGGTGCCCAGATTGACCGCCATATGGAAGGCAGCACGCATATTGTTGAATTGATCGGACCGGCCAAGCTGACGGGGACGGATATTATTGTGCCGGGGGATCCGTCTTCGGCGGCTTTTCCCATGGTCGCAGCCCTTTTGGTGCCGGGGTCGGATGTGGTGCTGGAAAATATTATGGTAAACCCACAGCGCGACGGGCTTATTCGTGTGTTGCGCCAAATGGGCGGCGATATTGAATTGTTCAATGAGCGTCATGCTGCTGGTGAAAAAATCGCCGATATGCGTGTGCGTCACAGTAAGTTGAAAGGGGTGAGCGTGGCGGCAAAAACAGCACCATCCATGATTGACGAATATCCAGCTTTGGCCGTGGCTGCCGCGACCGCCGAGGGTGTCACCCATATGCATGGGTTGGGTGAATTGCGCGTCAAAGAAAGCGACCGGCTGGCCGCGATTGCCGATGCGCTCGCCGCCAATGGTGTGCAGGTCAAAGCCAGTAAAGACGATTTGCGCATCACTGGCGGGCCGATTGCTGGTGGCGGTCTGGTGGCGACCCATCATGACCACCGCATCGCCATGGCCTTTCTGGTGCTGGGACTGGTTGGCGAGGCACCGATAAAGGTTGACACGACCGACATGATAGCGACCAGTTTTCCGCAATTTTTTGATTTAATGGCAGAGCTTGGGGCTAATTTTGAAGTCTAAACCAATCATCATCGCGGTTGACGGCCCTGCCGCTTCCGGCAAGGGAACGCTGGCGCGTAAATTGGCGGCGCATTTTGGCTATGCGTATCTTGATACGGGTGCGCTTTATCGTGCCGTCGGGCTGGGTATTTTGCAGGCTGGCACCAATCCGAGCGATGATGAGGCGGCGCTCAAGGCCGCCCAAAATCTTGATATGAATTGGCTGCAGCAAGCCGACACCCAAACTGCTTTGCGCACGGCAGAGGCTGGTCGTGCCGCCTCTCTGGTTGCCGCCAAACCACAAGTGCGCGCGGCTATACTTGGCCATCAACGCCAGTTTGCAGCCCATCCGCCGGGGGGGGTGTCCGGGGGTGTGCTGGACGGGCGCGATATCGGCACGGTGGTGTGTCGCGATGCTGCCCATAAATTATTTGTCACGGCGCGACCGGAAATACGCGCCGAGCGTCGTTGGCAGGAACTTGTTGCCTCCGGCAGCCAACAGAATTTGGACAGTGTGCTGGCCGACATCCAACAGCGCGATGCACACGACACCAACCGCACCACCGCAC
>CAYQFO010000035.1:0-11478 GCA_964416815.1 uncultured Rhodobiaceae bacterium
AACCTGCCGACGACCATCCGCGGGCAGTTCCTGGCGCACCGGGAATCGTTAAAAAAGAAATATTGAAGGTTGAATTCACATGCGCCACACCGGCAGTGATATTCTTACGCTCGCGACGGCGAACACGGGTCTTTTCTGTAGCCATAATCTGCTCCTATGCCGCGCCTATTGTTTTTTGCCTGCAATCGCGCGCGCTGGTCCCTTGCGGGTGCGCGCATTGGTATGTGTGCGCTGACCGCGAACCGGTAAATTGCGACGATGGCGCTGGCCACGATAAATCCCCATATCAAGCAACCGCTTGATGTTCATTGAGACCTCGCGACGCAAATCCCCCTCAAGCAAATAACCGCTGTCAATGGTTTCACGAATTTGGATAACTTCCGCATCGGACAGCTCATTAACGCGACGCTCCATCGGCACACCAGCTTTGGCGCAAATTTCATGCGCCTTTTTATCACCAATACCGTGAATATAAGTCAGGGCAATAACAACCCGCTTGGTTGTCGGAATGTTTACACCAGCAATACGTGCCACTTGCTTCTCCTCTACACCGTCTCCGATGCGTGCCTCAAAGACCGAAAAACCTTTTGATTTTAAGGGCTTCGTGCTGTCGCGCCAATCAGCCAGTCACGTCAGCCAGTGAAGCGCGGATTATATGATTTTCACGCTGTCAGTCAAGCCGAAAGGCCAATATAGTCCATCATTTATAATGTCGCCAAAAACACCTTTATGTCTGCCGTTACAGCATCAATTTCCTGCATACCATCCAATGTTTTCAAAATCCCCTTGCGGGCGTAAAATTTTGCGACCGGTGCGGTCTCTGCCTCATAAACGCGCAAGCGATACTGCAACGCCTCCGGTTTGTCATCCTCGCGTCGGTTATCGGCACTTTCTGCCACTCGTTTCAAAATCCGCTCGAGCAAAATATCGGTCTTAACGGCAAACTCAATAACACCGTCAAGTTGCAGGCTTTTCGCAGCCAACATGACATCCAAAGCCTCAGCCTGCGCAACATTACGCGGAAAACCATCAAGAATAAAACCACCAGCACAATCTTTTGCCGCAATGCGTTCGCCAATCGTGCCGACAACAATGTCATCGGACACCAAATCGCCACGCGCCATTATGTCTTTGACTTGCAAACCAATATCGGTTTTGGCCGCGACGGCCGCCCGCAACATGTCACCAGTTGATAATTGCGGAATTTTATAGGCTTCTCCGATGCGTTCCGCCTGCGTGCCTTTACCGGCACCGGGCGGCCCGAAAAACACCAAATTCATCGACGCCGCCCTCCGAGCTTCGATTTCTTAATCAATCCCTCATATTGGTGCGCAAATAAATGGCCTTGAACCTGACTGACCGTGTCCATCGTGACGCTCACCACAATCAGCAGCGACGTGCCGCCAAAATAAAACGGCACATTATAAGCGTTAATCAAAAACTCCGGGAGCAGACAAACCAAAGTTAAATAAAGCGCACCGACCATCGTCAGGCGCGTCAACACATAATCAATATATTCCGCCGTGCGTTCGCCCGGACGAATGCCGGGAATAAATCCACCATAGCGTTTCAAATTATCGGCCGTATCTTGCGGGTTAAAAACAATCGAAGTGTAGAAAAAACAAAAGAATGTAATGCCTGCCGCATAAAGCAACATATAGGCTGGTTGACCGCGCCCCAGCAAAGCCGAAATTGTTCCCAAAACCCCATCACCCTCACCGCCAGAGAAATTCGCCAAAGTAATCGGCATCAGCAAAAGGGAAGACGCAAAAATCGGCGGAATAACACCGGCCGTATTCAATTTCAACGGCAAATGCGAATTTTCACCACCAGCCATTTTATTGCCCATCTGACGCTTGGGATACTGCACCAATAAGCGACGCTGGGCGCGCTCCATAAAAACAATAAAGGCGATAACGCCAATCACCATAAGCATCAGTGCCAGAATAATAAAACTCGAAAGAACCCCCTGACGACCCAATTCCAACGTACCGGCCAACGCCCCCGGTAATTCGGCAACAATACCGGCGAAAATAATCAGCGAAATACCATTGCCGACACCCCGCGCCGTCACCTGCTCCCCCAGCCACATCAAAAACACCGTGCCGCCAACCAGTGTGATAACCGCACTCACGCGGAAAAAAGCACCGGGATCAACCACCACGCCTTCAGCCGACTCCAAACCAACCGCAATGCCATAACCTTGCACCGTGGCCAGCAAAACCGTGCCGTAGCGCGTATACTGATTGATGATTTTGCGCCCCGCCTCGCCTTCTTTTTTCAACTGCTCAAGACGCGGCACCACGCTTGTCATTAACTGAATAACAATGGAGGCGGTAATATATGGCATGATATTCAGCGCAAAAATCGCCATACGTCCCACCGCACCACCGGCAAACATATTGAACATCCCCAAAATACCCGATTGTTGGCGGCTGAAAATATCCTGCACAGCCTGCGGGTCAATGCCCGGCAAGGGAATATAAGTGCCAAGGCGATAAACCAGCAAAGCCCCCAGCGTAAACCAAATACGCTGTTTCAGCTCATCTGCCGTACGAAAGGCAGAAAAACTTAAATTGGCGGCAAGTTGTTCGGCAGCCGATGCCATTCACACCTCCCGACAGTTAATTTTTATCGCCATTTGGCGTCGTTTCGCCATTGTCTTTGGCCGGTTTGTCTTTGGCCAGTTTGTCTTTGACCGGTTTGTCTTTTGCCGGTTTGCCTTTGGCCGGTTTGCCTTTGGTCGGTTGGGTCGAAATAATGTTGATTTTTCCACCCAGTTTTTCAATGGCCTGCTGCGCCGCCTTTGAGGCACCAATAATTTCAAAGTCCAACTTGTCCTTCAATGTGCCTTTGGCCAAAATGCGCACACCATCGAGCTCACGGCGCATAATGCCAGCAGCGACCAGCGTGGCAGCTGTTACCTTTGTGCCTTTGGTCAGCTTACCGGCATCAATAGCCCTTTGCAGACGACCCAGATTGACCGCATTCAGCTTTTTGGGACGCGGCACATTAAAGCCGCGCTTCGGCAGCCGCATATTCAGCGGCATTTGGCCGCCTTCAAATCCCTTCATGGCAACACCGGAACGAGACTTCTGGCCATTCATACCGCGCCCTGCCGTTTTACCTTTGCCCGACGCGGCGCCGCGACCGACGCGCATACGCATTTTGCGGGCGCCTTGATTATCACGAAGCTCATTCAGTTTCATAGCCAATTCTCCCATTCCGTCGCCGGACGATATTTATTAAATCACACGCACCAGATGCGCGACTTTATCAATCATACCACGCACGGCTGGCGTATCTTCCAATGTGCGACGACGACCGCATTTATTCAAACCCAATCCGACCAATGTTGCCCGCCGGTCTTTCGGACACCCTATCGGACTGCCGGTCTGCTCAACAGTGATTGTCTTTGCCTTGGCCATCGTGTTCTCCTATTGATACCTATGTATCAGCAGCCGCGCCGCTTATACCTCGGCAGCTACGCCGCTCTCATTTTCGACATCTTGAACCCCTTGAGCACCGTCACGCCGGTTAGAAACCACATCGCTGACCTTTTTACCACGCCGTGCGGCAATCAAACGTGGGCTACCTTGGTGTTGCAAGGCATCAAATGTCGCGTGAATCATATTATACGGGTTTGATGAGCCAACCGATTTGGCCACCACATCCTGTATTCCCAAAACTTCAAATACCGCGCGCATCGGGCCACCGGCAATAATGCCGGTGCCGGGCGGCGCCGTGCGCAACAGCACACGACCGGCCCCATGGCGTCCGGAAATATCATGATGCAATGTACGCCCTTCGCGCAACGGCACACGTATCATACGACGCTTGGCACTCTCGGTTGCCTTGCGAATGGCCTCCGGCACTTCGCGCGCCTTACCATGACCGAAGCCGACACGACCGCGTTGATCACCGACCACCACCAGAGCTGCAAAGCCAAATCGACGCCCCCCTTTGACAACTTTGGCAACGCGGTTAATGTGAACCAAACGGTCGACAAATTCGCTTGCACTCTCGTCACGATTTTTACGATTGTCACGATTTTCGTTTCTTGCCACCTTCATTCCCCCTTAAAAGCCAAGACCGGCTTCACGCGCCGCCTCGGCCAGTGCTTTCACGCGCCCATGATATAGATAGCCGCCACGGTCAAAAATGACGTTTTCAACGCCGACCTTTTTGGCCTTCACCGCAATGGCTTTGCCGACAATTCCGGCGGCGGCAATATCGCTACCCTTGCCACCGGAAAAATCCTTATCCTTGCTGGATGCCGCAACCAGCGTATGCCCGCCCGCATCATCAATAATTTGCGCATAAATATGTTTCGATGAACGAAATACAGACAGGCGCGGGCGGCCATTGGCCACTTTACCGATTTGGCGACGCACACGTTGTTTGCGGCGTTCATCTGTTGAAAGTTTACGCACCATATTCCCCTTTATTTCTTCTTGCCTTCTTTGCGGTAAACATATTCACCCGCATAGCGCACACCTTTTCCCTTATAAGGTTCGGGCGAACGATAGGCGCGAATTTCCGATGCGACCTGACCGACTTTCTGCTTGTCAATGCCGGAAACAACAATCTCGGTCTGTGACGGACATTCAATTTTAATACCCTCCGGCATCGGATAATCAATATCATGGCTGAAGCCAAGCGACAGTTTCAGTGTGTTGCCCTGCATTTGCGCACGATAGCCAACCCCCTGCAATTCCAGCTTGCGGTCAAAACCTTGCGAAACGCCGGTGACGAGATTTTGCACCGTCGAGCGACTGAGACCCCAAAATCGCCGCGTCTCCTGAGTTTTATCGGCTGGCGTGACACGTATCCCGTCATCGCCCTGCGCAACGCTGACATGGGTCGATAATGTTGCCGACAGCGCGCCCTTCGGACCTTTAACGTCAATCTGTCGGCCATTGAGCATCACCTCAACGCCATCAGGCACAGTGACAGGTTTTTTACCGATACGAGACATTGCTCAATCCTCTCATCCGTGCCGCGCTAAAAGACGCGGCACAAGACCTCCCCGCCAACATTTTCTTCACGCGCCGCATTATCCGACATCACACCCTTCGGCGTTGACAAAATCGAAATACCCAGACCGTTACGCACCACTGGCATGGTTTTCACCGAAGAGTAAACCCGCCGTCCCGGTTTCGAGATACGTTGGATTTCCTGAATAACCGGACGGCCTTCATAGTATTTCAATTCGATATTCACCTCGGCCGTGGTGTTCTCTTTACCGGACTCCGAATAACCACGAATATAGCCTTCATCCTGTAATACATCGAGCACCCAACAACGCAATTTCGAGGCCGGACTAATCACCGAAGTCTGGCCGCGCATTTGCGCATTACGGATGCGGGTCAACATATCACCTAGCGGGTCGTTCATCCTTATCTCCTACCAACTTGATTTAATCATGCCCGGAATCAGACCTTTTGAGGCCAATTCGCGCAATGCAATGCGGGACATATTCAGCTTACGATAAAACCCGCGCGGGCGACCGCTCAGCCCACACCGATTACGGATGCGGCACGGTGACGAATTACGCGGCAATTCGGCCAGCTTCAAACGCGCCTTAAAGTGCTCTTCATCGGACAGCGACTTGTCTTTGGCAATGCTCAACAAAGCAGCCCGACGCGACGCATATTTGGCCGCCAGACGCTTACGCTTGTCATTGCGCTCTACAGAACTTTTCTTTGCCATCTCTCTTCCTCGCCTTTAATCGTTGAACGGAAAATTAAACCCGCGCAATAATTCACGCGCCTGCCCATCATCGCGCGTTGTTGTGCAAACGATGATGTCCATACCCCAAATCTCATCAACCGTATCATAATTGATTTCCGGAAACACAATATGCTCCTTCAACCCCATGGAATAATTACCATTGCCGTCAAAGCTATTAGAATTAAGACCACGAAAGTCTCGAACACGCGGTAAAGCAATGGTTATCAAACGGTCAATAAACTCATACATGCGCGCGCCGCGCAGCGTCACCTTGACGCCCAATGGCATGTTTTCACGCACCTTGAAACTGGCAATCGATTTGCGCGCGCGCGTTATCACCGGGCGCTGGCCAGCAATCGCCTGCAAATCGTCAAACGCCGAATTGATTTTCTTACTGTCAGACGTCGTTTCACCAATACCCATATTGAGGACAATTTTGTCCAACATCGGCACTTGTAAGCGGTTCGCATATTGGAACTTTTCCATCAATTCGCTACGCACCACATCATTATAGTGCGTCTTCAAGCGTGGTATATAGGTTTGCGTATCAGCCATCAATGACTTCCCCCGACCGTTTTGCAATACGCGACTTGGTGCCGTCTGCATTAAACTTAAAGCCAACCCGCGTCGGCTTGGCGTCTTTCGGGTCGGCTATCGCCAGATTGGAAATATGGATTTTGCTTTCTCTATCAACAATGCCGCCTTCTGATTGCGGCGTCTGCCGCTGATGACGGCGCACCACATTAACGCCTTGCACAATCGCCCGATTTTCTGACCGAAAAATTGCCAACACCTCGCCAGATTTGCCTTTATCGCGTCCGGTAGTGACCAAAACGCGGTCACCCTTTTTGATTTTCAACTTGATGGCTATCACAACACCTCCGGTGCCAGCGATACGATTTTCATCTGATTGGCGGCACGCAATTCGCGTGTCACCGGGCCGAAAATACGCGTACCAACCGGCTCACCCGAACCGGTTATCAGCACGGCCGCATTGCGGTCAAAACGAATAACACTGCCGTCTGGACGACGAATTTCTTTCGCCGTACGGACAATCACGGCACGCATAACATCCCCCTTCTTGACCCGCCCACGCGGAATCGCCTCTTTCACGCTGACGACAATAACATCGCCAACGCCTGCCGTTCTCCGTTTTGAGCCGCCCAGAACCTTGATGCACTGCACCCGACGCGCGCCCGAATTATCGGCAACATCCAGATTGGTTTGCATCTGAATCATCAATAAGCTCCCTATTCAACGGCGCTGGAAATCACTTCCCAACTCTTCAATTTCGATATGGGTCGGCATTCACGAATGGTTACGATATCGCCCACTTTGGCGCCATTATCCGCATCATGGGCATGATAATGTTTCGACTTACGCACGGTTTTTTTCATCACCGGGTCGGCCAGACGACGCTCAACATTAACCACTATTGTTTTGTCGCCCTTATCGCTGACGACGGTTCCTTGTAAAACACGCTTTGGCATTTTCCCCTACCTATCCGACCTGTTGAAGTGCTTTTTGCGTTGTTTTCAAACGCGCAATCGTGCGCCGCACAACACGAATGCGCGACTCATTTTCCAACTGCCCCGAAGCCTGTTGAAAGCGCAGATTAAGCTGCTCTTTTTTCAGCTTGAGAATTTCGTCCCCCAGTTGATCCGGCGTCATATCCTTTATCTCGGGCATTTTCATCTGACGCTCTCCTGTTTTTCACCGAGGCGGGCGACAATACGGGTTGCGACCGGTAATTTGATAGCCGCCAATTTCAAAGCCTCGCGCGCAATCACCTCCGACACGCCGTCCACCTCAAACATAATACGCCCCGGCTTAACACGACAAGCCCAGTATTCCGGCGCGCCTTTGCCCTTGCCCATACGAACCTCGGTCGGTTTTTTCGATACCGGCACATCGGGGAAAATACGTATCCACACGCGACCGGCACGTTTCATATGGCGGGTAATCACCCGGCGCGCAGCTTCAATTTGACGTGACGTCACGCGGTTCGGCGAGGTCGCCTTCAACCCATAAGAGCCAAAATTCAGCATCGTGCCACCCTTGGCATTGCCGTGAATACGACCCTTATGCGCTTTCCGAAATTTGCTGCGTTTTGGTTGTAGCATGGCCTAATTCTCCGCCGGCCGACGCGTTTGCTGCTGGGGACGGGCGGCATTGTCCTCATCGTCACGACGCTCGCGTGCCATCGGGTCGTGCTCCATAATCTCACCCTTGAAAATCCAAATTTTTACACCGCAAATACCATAGGCAGTGACCGCTTCGGCTGTGCCATAGTCAACATCGGCGCGCAGCGTGTGCAACGGCACACGACCTTCGCGATACCATTCTGTACGCGCAATCTCGGCACCGCCCAAACGGCCGCCACAATTGATACGAATACCCAATGCGCCCAAACGCATAGCCGATTGCACGGCGCGCTTCATGGCGCGACGAAAACCCACCCGACGCTCAAGTTGTTGCGCCACGCTTTCAGCCACAAGCTGCGCGTCAATTTCGGGTTTGCGAATTTCAAGCAGATTTACATGCACTTCGCTGTCGGTCATTTTGCCGATTCGGATTTTCAATTTTTCAATATCGGCGCCTTTTTTACCGATAATCACCCCCGGGCGCGCCGTATGAATACTCACGCGGCATTTTTTGTGCGGACGTTCAATAACCACACGCGATACACCAGCCTGCCGCAATTCCTTCATCAGCATTGTGCGGATTTTTATATCCTCGTGCAGCAAATCAGCATATTCGCGCTTTTCAGCATACCAGCGCGACTCCCATGTGCGGTTCACACCAAGGCGCATACCAATCGGATTAACCTTTTGTCCCATTATGCTTTCTCCTCGATTTGGCGCACCACAACAGTCACTTGGCTGAACGGTTTCAAAATACGTGCGGCGCGACCTTTGGCGCGCGCACGGAAGCGTTTCATAATCAAATTTTTGCCGACATAGGCTTCGGCCACAATCAGACTGTCAACATCCAAATTGTGATTGTTTTCAGCATTGGCAATGGCACTTTGCAAAACCTTTTTTACTTCACCGGCAACACGACGGCGCGAGAAAGTCAAATCCGATAGGGCGCGGTCGGCCTTTTTGCCGCGAATAAGCGCGGCCACCAGATTCAGCTTTTGCGGGCTGGTGCGTATCATCCGCCCAACCGCCTTGGCCTCTGTATCCGATAATTGCCGCTCAAGCGATGACTTACCCATGCCTTAACCCCGTTTTACCTTTTTGTCGCCCGCATGACCGGAATAAGTGCGGGTCGGTGCAAATTCACCGAATTTATGCCCGACCATATCCTCAGTAATCAATATCGGAATGTGCTTGCGACCATTATGCACACCGAAAGTAAGACCAACAAATTGCGGCAATATCGTTGAACGTCTGCTCCAAATTTTAATCACTTCACGCATACGCCCACTGGCGCGCACGGCTTCGGCTTTTTTCAGCAAATAACCGTCGACAAAAGGGCCTTTCCATACTGAGCGTGTCATCGCATAAACTCCTAGCGTTTCTTGCGCAAATGACGACTGCGCAGAATAAATTTATCGGTGGCCTTATTGGAGCGGGTTTTGCGTCCCTTGGTTGGCTTGCCCCAAGGCGTCACCGGATGGCGACCGCCCGAGCTTTTACCTTCACCACCACCATGCGGATGGTCAACCGGGTTCATCGCCACGCCGCGCACGGACGGGCGTTTGCCCAACCAACGATTACGCCCGGCTTTGGCCAGTCGAATGTTTGAACGGTCAGAATTGGACACCGCACCAATGGTTGCCATACACGCCCCCAACACCAAACGCTGCTCACCCGATGCCAAACGAATAATCGCATAGCTTTGGTCGCGGCCAACAAGCTGGGCAAAAGTGCCCGCCGAACGCGCCATTTGCCCGCCCTTGCCCGGTTTCAATTCGATATTGTGAATAATCGTGCCAATCGGAATCGACCGCAAAGGCATGGCGTTGCCCGGTTTGACATCAACATTTTCACCCGCCACCAGCACATCACCGGCAGCCAGACGTTGCGGTGCCAAAATATAAGCCAATTCATCATCCTGATATTTAATCAAAGCGATAAAGGCCGAGCGGTTCGGGTCATATTCCAAACGCTCCACCGTGGCAGGCACATCATATTTACGACGCTTGAAATCAATCATGCGATAAGTGCGCTTGTGACCACCACCACGCCGTCGCGCCGTTATACGTCCGGTATTGTTGCGGCCGCCGCTTTTGTTCAGCCCTTCGCTCAGCCGCTTGACAGGCTTGCCAGTATACAAACCACTGCGGTCAACCTGCACAAGCCCTCTTTGGCCTGGTGTCGTTGGTTTATATGCCTTCAATGCCATTGCGCCCTCACCCCTTAAAGACCCGTCGTTATATCAATAGAATGGCCATCTTCCAGCGTTATAATCGCCTTTTTTATGTCATTCTGCTTGCCTTCACGACCGCGCACGCGCTTAATTTTACCCTTGCGGCGTAACGTATTGACGGCTTTGACTTTCACATCAAACAAAGCCTCGACGGCCTCTTTAATGCCCTTTTTGTTGGCACCAAGCGCGACTTTAAACACCACCTGATTATTCTCCGAGGCAATGGTTGATTTCTCGCTAATAACCGGCGCACGAATAATATCGTAATATCCCTCTGTACTCATTTGAAGCGCTCCTCAAGGCGCGACAAAGCCGCCTTGGTCAAGACCAACATGTCGCGGCGCAAAATGTCATACACATTAATGCCCTGCGCCGGCAACACATCTATATTGGCGATATTGCCAGCAGCACGCGCAAAATTGGCATCAATTTGTGTGCCGTCAATAATCAGCGCATTGCTGATGCCCAGCTTGATAAATTGTTTGCGAAGCCCTGCCGTTTTACTGTCTTTGGCGTTGGCTTTATCCAGCACCAATAATTGCTTATTGGCCTGTTTGCTCGACAGTGCCATTTTCAACGCCAGCAGACGCATTTTTTTCGGTAGCCCAATCGCATGGCTACGCACAACCGGCCCATGCGCTCGGCCACCGCCAACAAAAATATTCGCCTTGCGATCCCCATGCCGTGCGCTCCCGCCGCCTTTTTGACGCGCGAATTTCCGACCGCTACCGCGAATTTCTCCGCGTGGCTTGGTTTTATGCGTGCCTGCCTGCCGCTTGGCCAATTGGTAATTAACCATGCGCTGCAAAATATCGGCGCGCGGCACCACTCCAAACACGGCCTTATTCAAATCAACCGAGCCATCGGCCTTGGCATCAAGGGTTTTGACATCGGCTTTCATCACTCAGCATCCTTCTTATCTTTTTTATCTTTTTTAGGTTCCGCTTCTTCGGCAGGAGTCTCTTCGGCGGTCGGTGCTTCTTCGGCAGGAGTCTCTTCGGCGGTCGGTGTTTCTTCAACAGGAGTCTCTTCGGCGGTCGGTGTTTCTTCAACAGGAGTCTCTTCGGCGGTCGGTGTTTCTTCACCTTCGTCCGCGCCCATCAAAGCTGCAGGCATCGGTGCATCGGACGGTAGCGGACGTTTGACGGCATCGCGCAACAGCACCCAGCTTCCTTTGGCGCCCGGCACCGCACCTTTAACCATTATCAGCCCGCGCTCATTATCGGTTTTTATCACCCTTAGGTTTTGCATGGTCACGCACGCATCGCCCATATGACCAGCCATTTTCTTACCCTTACACACGCGACCCGGATCTTGGCATTGACCAGTTGACCCAGGGCTACGGTGCGAAATCGACACGCCATGTGA
>CAYQFO010000036.1:0-11429 GCA_964416815.1 uncultured Rhodobiaceae bacterium
CCGTCCTTATTTGAAAGCGCGGCTCGACAGCCTGCCCAATCTGAAAGTGGTTTTTTTACTTTTTCGCCTTTCCCATGACAGCGTGTTGCGGGCGCTGGGTATCAAACTGAAAGACGCGCCCTTCGGCCATGGTGCGCGTCATGCGCTCGCTAACGATGGTGCGCCGCTCACCCTTTTCGACAGTTATCACTGCTCGCGCTATAATACCAATACGCGCCGCCTGACGCCCGCCATGTTTGACGCGGTCTTCGCCGATATTCAAAAACTGCTAAACCCTTAGCGCATCAGTCGGGCTTTTTGCCTTTGCCAATCGCGCTTTTTATCGGCTTCGCGCCTGTCGGCTTTTTTGCGGCCGCGCCCGACGCCGAGTAGTAATTTGGCACGCCCACTCTTGTTAAAATAGAGTTTGAGCGGCACCAGCGTCATGCCATCGCGTTGCACTGCGGCCATCAGCCGATTTAATTCGCGCCGGTGCAGCAGCAATTTACGCGGCTGTGTCGCCTTGTGATTAAAGCGATTACCGGCCACATATTCAGGAATATCGGCATTCATCAGAAAACCTTCCCCGCCGCGCACCACAGCGAAGCTATGCGCTAAATTGGCCTTTCCTTGGCGTAGCGATTTCACCTCTGTGCCTTGCAGAACCAACCCGACCTCAAGCGTATCAAGAACTTCATAATCGCGCCGCGCCCGTCTGTTTTCGGCAATCGCGCTATCGCCTGCACCGGATTTTTTACGGCCACCAGTTTTCGACGACATGGTTAAAGCCCCAACCCATCCATCGCCGCATCAATTTGCGAACGCGTCGCCTTACCGGCGGGCAATAAAGGCAAGCGAATTTCCTCACTGCATTTGCCCAGCCGCGCCACAGCATATTTTATCGGCGATGGGTTGGTCTCGCAAAACAGGGCTTCATTTAGCGGCAATAATTTACGCTGTAGCGCATCAGCGTGGTCGAAATCACCGCGCATGGCAGCTTCTTGCAAGTCTGCGCACAGGCGTGGCGCAACATTCGATACCACCGAAATGCACCCCACCCCACCTTGCCTGTTAAATTCAACCGCCGTGACATCCTCGCCCGACAATTGGATGAAATCATCGCCGCAAGCCGCCGCTTGCTGTTTCGGGCGGGTCATGTCGGCCGTGGCATCTTTGACGCCGACAATATTTTCCAGCCGCGCCAGACGCCCCATTGTCTCCGGCGTCATATCCACAATCGAACGCCCGGGGATATTGTAAATAAGTATCGGCAGTGCCGTCGCCTCGCTAATTGCCGTAAAATGCGCCACCAATCCCTCTTGCGTCGGCTTGTTGTAATAGGGGGTCACATGCAGCACGCCATCTGCGCCCGCCTTTTCGGCATGACGGGTAAAATCTACGGCCTCCGCCGTGGCGTTGGAGCCAGCACCAGCTATCACCGGCACACGACCAGATGCCACCTCAATACAAAGCTCCACCACCTGCCGATGCTCGGCATGGCTTAGCGTCGGCGACTCACCAGTCGTGCCAACCGGCACCAGCCCATGCGTGCCTTCACCGATTTGCCACTCAACAAAACGTCGAAAGGCATCAGCATCCACCGCATCATTTTTGAAGGGCGTTATCAGTGCCGTCATTGAGCCGCTAAACATTGCTATCCCCTGAGGTCATAAAAGGCGTTTCATGCGGTTAGCATATCAGCAAGCAAAATCGGCGACAAGGCAACACAGGCCGCGCCATGATAAGTGAAAATCAAGTTTGGTCTGGCAAAGGCTTTGTGCGTCTGATATTACCGACGGCGGAGAGGTGGCCGAGTGGTCGAAGGCGCTCCCCTGCTAAGGGAGTATGGGTTAATAGCCCATCGAGGGTTCGAATCCCTTCCTCTCCGCCATTGATCGCGTCAAGGGTTTCAATAATCTTTTTGCCTTATGCGTTTGATACTTGAATCAACCACTGCAGGGCTGGTTCGGAGATATTTGGAACCTGTGTCCATATCAGCGTGAAATAATGCGCATAGCGCAATAGAGTTAATATGAATATCGCACGGGATTTGCTGCCCCCTTTTTTCTCATGCTATCAGGGGGTCTCTTTTGTAGGTAAATCTTCTTGAGGCATATCGGGCGGCGGTATCAAAATAGGGACGCTCACCGGCAATCGTCACGCCCTTCATCACCCGGACCTCAGGGAAATAATCAGAGGCCGCAAAATACTGACATCCTCCGTCGCCGAAGCCAGCCAAAGAAAAATCAGCCCCAGTATTTGACTAACTAAGTAAATATTCATACAGTAAACAACCTTAAAAAGCACAAAGGAGGCGGGAGTGTTTTTGAGAAACTGTTGGTACGTTGCCGCTTGGGATAACGAGATTGCAAAGAATACCTTATTGGCCCGCAAACTACTCGGCCAGCGCGTCGTTCTATATAGAACATCTGATGGCGGTCCTGTCGCTCTGGAGGATAGGTGTTCGCATCGCTTTGCACCGCTATCGGTTGGACGTTTGGAAAAAGATTGTGTGCGTTGCATGTATCACGGTCTACTATTCAACAGTCAGGGTAAATGCGTTGAAGAACCGGGCCGCAAACATGTCAGTAAAAATACCGACATCACATCCTTTCCGGTAGCCGAAAAATGGCATTTCGTCTGGGTTTGGCTTGGCGACCCCGAGCTGGCCGATGAAACCTTAATACCTGATTGCACATATCAAGACGACCCGAACTGGAAATATGTTCCTCGCTATCGACATTTTGCAGCTGACTATCGTCTCATCCTCGACAATCTATTGGACTTCTCACACCTAACTTTTGTGCATGAAAAAACTCTTGGCGGTTCAGACAATATCGCGGCAACTAAGCCCAAAGTTGAAGCGCAGGAAAAACGTGTTCGCATTACCCGCTGGTATCTCAATGAACCGGAACTTGCCCCCTATCTCAAAGGCCATGAAACATTTACCGGGCCTGTTGATCGCTGGAATATCTACAATCTTGACATTGTTGGCAATATATTCAACATGGACTCGGGCTCTGCGCCGGCTGATACTGGTGCCCCGGAAGGAAATTTTGCACCAGAATCCATGTTATTCCATGCCACACAGGTGGTCACGCCAGAGGATGAAAATAATTCACATTTCTTTTGGTCCTACGCCCATAACTTCAACTTGAAAGACGAGGTCTTCACGCAAGCTATCTCCGATCGCATTGCGGAAGGCTTTGAAGAAGACAAAACGATGATTGAAGCACAGCAAACCATTGTGCGAGAAAACCCTGATTTGCCGATGACCTATATTCATTTTGACAATGGGCTGACCCAAGGGCGCAAAATCTTGACGAAGGCTCTTAATGCAGAAGCAGCCTATTTCAAAACTTCTCAAACCGGATAACACCTATAAGAACAGGATCACTGCCCCATGCAAAACACCAGTATTATTCGCCAGCGCATTGACGATGGCAATTTATCGCCGCTTATCATGGTCATTATTGGTATCGGCTTTCTACTTAATCTCGTTGACGGTTTTGATGTGATTGCCATCTCAGTGAGCGCACCCTCTTTGAGTGCTGAATGGGGCATATCGAGAGCCGATTTAGGGCCAATTTTCTCAGCTGCCCTTATAGGCATGGCCATTGGGGCCGCTATCATATCCCCTTTCGCAGACCGTTTCGGCCGCCGCCGTATGTTGCTATTTTCAGCCGTCTTGGTCGGCTTGTGTATGATTGCAACAGGTCTCATCCCAAAATCAATTCCACTTCTACTTACCCTAAGATTTCTCACAGGCGTTGGGGTCGGGGTCATATTGGCAAGTGGCGCAGCCATCGCCTCGGAATTTGCCCCCGAGCGCTATCGAAATTTAGCCGTTGCCTTGACCATTTTGGGCTATCCGTTTGGTGCCATGCTTGTCGGCCCGGTTGCAAATATCATCATCCCATCGCAAGGTTGGGAAATGCTTTTCATCTGCGGTGGTGTGCTGACTCTCGCCATGGGCTTGGTTATTTATTTCATTTTGCCCGAGTCAATCGAGTTTCTTGCCTTAAACGCCAAAAAAGACGGCAAAAACCTTGGCATCATCAACAGCATTCTTTTGCGCCTGGGCCGACCACCAATTGAGGAATTAACAAATTCTGAAACGGACAAACCCACACATAGTGGTAAACTTTCTGGCCTATTTGCAGATAACCGGTTGCAACTGGACACAATTTGCCTTTGGACGATATTTTTCAGCGTCCTCCTCAGTCTCTATTTTCTGTTTTCGTGGATACCGACACTATTCGTTGATAGCGGCTTTGAGCTCAATCAGGGCATCACAGCATTGACTTATTTCAACACGGGCGCAATTTTCGGGACACTTATTATTATCTATCTCATCACGCGGGGGCGGCTGGCATTTTGGATTGGCATCTATTTGTTGGGGGCTGGAACACTGCTGACGGTTCTCTACCTCACCCAATTAGAGACATTGCAGGGTCTTAATTTGATAATTTTCGCCATCGGCTTTTGTATTCAAGCAGCCTTCACAGCTTGCTATTCGCTTGCCGCGCGGGTCTACCCCACAGAAGTGAGAACGACCGGCATTGGCTGGAGTGCAGGACTTGGACGCATTGGTGGGATTGCCTCCCCTATTTTGGCAGGGCTGCTGATTTCGGTCGGGTGGAACATGTATGACTTATTCATTTTATTCGCCATTCCAATGTTTGTTGCCGCAGCACTCACCTGGCGATTCAAAATGTAGTCATGCTGGCGCGCCGGCTACTACCCGCCCAGCTTTGTAATCTGATGGTTATCAAGACCAACCGAGATATTCTTTGTCTCCAAGTAGAAGTCAAAGCTGTAATTTCCGCCATCGCGTCCTAAACCTGAGGCTTTCATGCCACCAAAGGGTGTCGGCAAGTGTCGGGTGTTTTCTGAATTGATCCAAACCATACCGGCCTCGACAGCTTGTGCCACACGGTGGGCGCGACCAATATCGCGCGTCCATATATATCCGGCCAAACCATAAGGGGTGTCATTCGCCATATGAATAGCATCAGCCTCATCGACAAAAGGAATTGCGGTTAATACAGGGCCAAAAATTTCCTCGTGCGCAATACGCATAGTGTTTGTTGCTTTGGTAAAAATGGTGGGCCGAACAAAAAGATTGTCTGCTTCGTCCGCAGCCACAAGACCGCCAGCCGCACAATGCGCACCCTCTTTTTCGGCATGGGCAAAATAACTTTTCACTTTCTCATAATGACGCGCATGAATGAGCGGCCCGACTTCTGTTTCGGGATCAAGCGGATGGCCAACCCGAATGCGCTCTGCGCGTTCAGCAACCGCTTTTGTAAATTTGTCGTAAATAGGCTCTTCAACCAACAATCGGCTGGAACTTGTACAACGCTCACCATTCAGCGAATAAATCATAAATATGACCGCATCAAGGGCGCGTTCCCAATCAGCATCGGCAAATATAATGACCGGGTTTTTGCCGCCAAGCTCCAAGTGCAATCGCTTTAATCCAGCGGCTGTTTGTTGTTGAATCATACTGCCGGTCTGCGATTCACCGACAAACGCAACGGCCCGAACAAGCTCATGTTGCGTGAGCGCCTTGCCAGTTGTTTCGCCAAGCCCATGCACACAATTCAACACCCCCGAGGGCAACCCGGCTTCATAAGCTATCTCGGCCAATAGCGATGCCGTTAAGGGTGACCACTCGGCTGGCTTATGAACGACGCTACATCCGGCAGCAAGTGCCGGGGCAATCTTCCATGTCGAGAGCATAAAAGGCGTGTTCCAAGGGGTTATGACCCCAACCACACCAAGCGGCATTCTGGTGGTAAAATTCAAATGTTGATTATCAACCGGCGTCGAAAGACCATCGCGCGCGCTTTCAGCCTTATCGGCAAAAAACCTGAAATTTTGCGCCCCGCGCAAGGCGGCTTTTGACATAAACTTAATCGGTTGACCAGTATCCAGCGATTCCACAACAGCAAGCAGCTCGGCCCTCTCCTCAATACCATCCGCGACGGCATTTAAAATTTCGCGCCGTTTTTTACCCGGGACATCTCGCCATTCCAGAAAGGCCTCATGCGCTATCTTTGCAGCTTCATCCACAATAGCCCCCCCCCCATCGGGAACCTCACATAAAGGGCGTTGGTCAACCGGAGAATGGTTCACGAAACATTGCTTGGCATCGGATGCGATTTTTTGGCCACCCACGAAATGGCACAAAGGGTCACTTTTAAATCGCGCCAGATAGTCATTTGCGACAACCAGATTGGTTTTCAGACTTTTCATATTTTATCCTGAGTGATTTGTTCATTAAGTTCTGCACGGCGCTCAACATATTGGTGAAGATTATTGCGCTTGAAACTTGTATCTGGGGCGATTTCCGACAGTTCAAGCGAAAGACCGAGCGGATGAGCATCAAATATATTGTTGAGGAAACTTGAGGTGGCGCGGAAAATGCGTTCTGCGGCATTTTGTTTGCTGGCTTTATCTCGCCCGGCCCCTATACGCAGGTGAATATGAATAAATCCGTTATCCAATGCCCCGTCGGCGACCAGAAAATCTGATACCTCATACAATCTAATCCGTATTCCCCCCAAAGGAAAAATGCCAGTCTCAACCGCCGCATCTCGAATGGTCATCATTAAATCGTTCTTTTCTACAATCGGGCAGAGATTATCGGAGAACTCTATTGCAATGTGCGGCATGAATTTCACTCTTTGCTATTTTCGTGAATATGTTAACAATAATCAACCACCTTACTGGTTGTCAAAGTTTTAATATCTCGCGTCAGAGATGGAACAAGGGAAGGCTGATACTTGAAAAGCTTTACAAACTCACTGCCAATATCCCTACTTAGAACCCGTGAGGCGGCCATGCGGCATTTTCGACCGTCTTTGCGGCAAGCCGGAGTGACAGAACAACAATGGCGCATTATGCGGTGCATTGAAGGCACAAAGGGATTGGAGGCCAAGACAATCGCACGCGAGTGTTTTATCCTCAGCCCCAGCCTGTCACGTATTTTGAACAGCCTTGAAACAAGCGGTATCATTACAAGACGGCAAAATGATAATGATATGCGAAGCCAGAAGATACAGCTAACGCCCAAGGGGCGGCGTCTTTTCGACCGCCATGCCAAAGAGTCAGCCGCCATTTACGAAAAAATCGAAAGCCGACTTGGGAAAAAAAATCTTGCTTCCTTGATTGCCACGTTGAAAGAAGTCGAGCAGGCTCTGTCTGAAGATTAATTTATGAGCGTGGTAGGTCGGTGATAGCCACCGTACACCCGACCGCAAAAATCGGAATCGGTTCATAGAAGCAAATGCTCGTTTGATGCCCATGGGTCGCGCCCGCCAAGGCAATAAAAGGCCGGATTTCAAACCCACCCTGCCCGGCTTCTAAATAGGTTTCTTCATCCGTGTAATCAAGCAAGCCGTCTTTATCGTTACGGCTGAGCTTGTCCAAAAAATCGCGGTCCCACGCCTCATTAATCTTTCCTGAATTAGGCGTCGCGGGCCAGTGTGAAATGCCACCGGCCGCAACAAGTGCAATCCGCTCATCTACCGAATTACAAGCATCAGCTAATGCCTCACCAAATGCCCAGGCGCGCTTCAGCGGTGTCAAGGGCGGCCCTTGGCAGTTAATGTTGACCGGAATGATATCAAGATTGTATTCGGGTGTGAGAAAATGTAGCGGCACCATAATCCCGTGGTCGAATTTCCACTCTTCGCAATAGGCCACGTCGGTCGTATGCAGCACCTTTTTAATAAGCTTTTCTGACAAAGGTTGATTTCCCGGTATCCTTCGTCGCTCAATGCGAAGCCAGTCCGGATCTTCAATGGGTCCTTCGTAATCAGGTGCCATGCCGATTGCATAGGCTGGCATATTATCCATAAAAAAATTGGCAAAATGTTCGGCTGTCACAACCATCAAAACATCTGGATTTGTAGCCTCCATTTCGGCACGCATAGTCCCCAAGGCTTCATAAAAACCGTCACTAACGGTTTTCTCAGCCCGCTCGGCCCGCGCCGTAATCCCTGGTGCATGACTGCACGCCCCGGCAAAAACAAGTGTTATACAGCACCTCCATGTCCGTCATTCACAGCAGCATATAGCCCCGCCCTTACGGCTCCGTATTTTTGCAAGCCATCTTTCATAGCCTGAATATAGTCATCCCAGCCAACCCCGCGATAAGCCGCATAATGCATCAGCAGCTGCCCATTCACACCCATCACATAAAGCAAACCAACATCCACATCCTGCAAGGCGTTTCTTTCGTCTTCCGTTAAATCATATTGAGCGACAAAACCGACCGAGTCATTTTCATAATTTTCTCGCACCTGAGTTGATCTGTTCAGGTCATAGATAAATTTCTGCAAATAATACAATGACATCAAATATCCTGTCTTTATGTTTATTAACATGTTATTTTTTAGAGTAACACGGTGGCTATAAAATAAACAGTAGGAAATCAAATGCGCACTGCTCTGCACCCATCGCTGGCCAAAATTCGGTTAGGGAAACGTATTTGCTATGCGGTAGCTGGCCCAGACGGTTTAAGGGACCTGACCGCTCGCAATCTGATTACACCTCGAAACATTCATCAACATTTGGGAACATTGGAATTGACCCGGCTAATCGAAGAGGAGGCTACCAAAGCGTGTGACCTTAATTACGAAGCCGCATCGTTTGAGCCATTTTTTCCAAATCCAAGGAAAATTTTTTGCATCGGGGTCAACTACCCCAATCGTAACGAAGAGTATAAGGACAATCAGGATGCGCCCCCAAATCCCAGCGTCTTTATTCGCTACAAAGAAAGCTTTGTCGGCCATCGACAACTATTACTTAAACCGCCGGAGTCCGACCAATTTGATTATGAAGGTGAGTTTGTCATCATCATCGGTAAAGCTGGGCGGCGTATTCCCCAAGCCGCCGCATCACAGCACATTGCCGGTCTGACCCTTGGTAATGAGGGCACGATGCGAGACTGGGTTCGTCATGCCAAATTTAATGTCACCCAAGGAAAAAACTTTACCAAATCAGGATCTATCGGCCCTTGGCTCGTGCCGTCGGATTATATTCCCGATTTTGATAAATTGGAGATAACCACTAAGGTCAATGGTGACATTCGCCAGCATGATACAACTAACGGGCTGATGTTTTCTTTTGCAAAAATCGTCAGCTATCTGTCCACTTTCACGACATTGCGTTCCGGTGATATTATTTTCTCTGGCACGCCAACCGGTGCGGGGGCGCGCATGTCGCCGCCACAATATCTATCGGCTGGTGATGAGATTGACGTATCATCTCCGTCTATAGGCACTCTAAGCAATTTGGTCGCCTTGGAGGCGGAATAACCCAGTCGGGCTATTGCTTATTGGTTTCAGATAGTGCGCGTGTCGCCGATGCCAGTAGAGCTGTATCAGACCCCAAGCCGATAAAGTTTGCCCCCTGCTCGGCATAATATCTTGCCAATTCTTGACGGCCTACCAAAACACCCGCCGCTTTACCCGCTTTTGTTATTTGTTGCAGCGCTTGCGATACGGCTGAAACCACTTCCTGATGTTCCGGTTTGCCCAAAAACCCCATATCGGCCGCTAAGTCTGAAGGGCCGATAAAAACGGCAGATACAATGTCTTTGCTCAATAATTCATCAAGATTTTGCAAACCGCGAACGCTCTCAACCTGAATGAGCAGGCAAACCTCTTCGTTTGCTCTTGCAACATAATCTTCGATATTATTCCATCGTGCTGCCCGCGCCAGCGACGTGCCAAGCCCCCGCTTTCCGTGCGGCGGATACAAAAGGGCTTCAGCCAGACAATCAACTTCATCCGCCGTCTCAACCATCGGCACCAAAAAATTTTGAACACCGATATCCATGAGTTTTTTCAGTGTGGTAGAATCATGGCTTGCCGGACGCACAATAATGGCTGACGCATATGCGGCCAAAACCTGAAGCTGCAAAAGAATTTGTGGGAGTTCAATGGGCGCATGTTCATTGTCAATAAGCAACCAGTCAAACCCGGCCACGGCCGATATCTCGGTGGCTATCGGGTCACTCAATCCGAGCCAAAGCCCATAAAGAGGCTTTTTCCTCTCTTCCAATTTTGTCTTAAAAGTGTTTTTGGCCAGCTTCAAGGTTGATACCACTCAGTTAAAGTTCGCAGAGATTTCACCAAACGGGCCGTAATCCGCCTTAAAAACGTCCCCGTTGCGACAGATGACCGGCCGTGTGAAAGAACCGGCCAATACAATTTCACCCTCTTTCAAACAATCACCAAAATCGGCTAAACGTTTCGCCAGCCAAACAAGGCCATTGGCGGGGTGTCCCAAAACGCCGGCAGCAACGCCAGTCTCCTCAACCTGACCATTATAATAAAGGACAGCCGACACCCATGACAAATCGCATTGATTGGGCTTTATTTTTTCATCGCCCAATATGATACCAGCATTGGCCGCATTATCAGAAATCGTATCGAAAACATTGCGCACATACCCGGTTTCCGGATGCACCCGATAGGATCGTGCAGCGATAATCTCAAGTGCCGGAACAATATAGGCCGTTGCTTCCAATACATCGGAGACCGACAAATTCTTACCGCTCAAATCGGTCGCCAGTACAAAAGCCAGTTCGACCTCAATACGCGGGTCAAGAAAATTTTCTGCCTTTAGGGTACTCCCATTTTCAAAGCGCATGGTATCGAGCAAAGTACCAAAATCAGGTTCTGAAATATTCATCGCCATTTGCATCGCGCGCGACGTCAGGCCTATTTTCTTACCTATAATCTGTTGCCCTCTCGCAATCTTTATATCAACCCAGTTTTTTTGAATGCGATAGGCATCAGCCAATTTGATATCTGGATGCGTCATACTGAGTGCATCTATTTGACAACATTCCTGCTCGGCTGCATCCAGCTTTTCCGCATACTCTTTTATGACTGATGTTTCCAAAACTGCCCCGCCGTTTTGTTATTGTTAACAGGTTAACTATATACTAAACTCACCTATGCTTGGCAAGATTGTTTGAGGGATGAAGGCCAGAGACATTGTAGTGCTTATTTTTCGGAAACGGCTTTCTCCTAGCCAATTTGGGCGCAATGCGTTTTTGTTAACACTGATTGGTTGGGAATAAGTAAATGGCACGTCCGAAGAAAACGAAAAAGTCTCGCAATTCAAAGCTAACCGACGCGCAGCTGATTACCGCATGGCACGATATGGCACTTATTCGCCGTTTTGAAGAACGTTGCGGGCAAGTCTATGCTCTGGGGGAAATTGGTGGATTTTGCCACCTTTATATCGGTCAAGAGGCAGTGGTAGTCGGCTTGCAGGCGGTGACAAAAAAAAGCGACCAGGCGATTACTGGCTATCGTGACCATGCGCACATGCTGGCTTGTGGCATGGATGCCAAACGCGTCATGGCCGAGCTCACCGGCAGGGCTGATGGATATTCCAAAGGCAAAGGCGGTTCCATGCACATG
>CAYQFO010000037.1:0-8736 GCA_964416815.1 uncultured Rhodobiaceae bacterium
GGCCGGTTCAGTGCACTAGGCGTCAAGACCAGCCATGGCGCAGACGATTTTCCACTCCGTTGCCCGCACTGGTTGCACCGAGAGGCGCGCATTATTGACCAGCACCATGTCGCTCAAGCGTGGCTCGGCTTTAATCTCGGCCAGCGTCACATGATGGGCGGCGGTTGCCAATGCCACAATATCAACCATGCCAAACCGTCCGCTCGTGTCGGTGTGGTCGGGGTAATGTTCTTTAATCACACCAATCGTCCCCATAATGCGTTTCTCATTGACCGAGTGATAGAAAAAGCCACGATCGCCGATTTTCATTTCTTTCATGTTTTTATTGGCGAGAAAATTACGAACGCCGTCCCAATATGCGCCCTTACGCCCGCACTTGAGATGGTCATCCCAGCTCCAGGCGCCGGGTTCGGATTTGAACAACCAAAATGCCATCGTGCGCCCCCCTTTAATGCCCACCGAGGGGGGGCAGGCCGCCGAGCAAATGTTGCCAGCCATGAACCTCAGTTTTTTCAAACAGACCGGCTTTTTGGTAGGGGTCATTGGCGGTCCACGCCTCGGCCTCGGCGCGGCTTTCGACATTGAGAACAACGAGGGTGCCGACCATGGCGCCGTCATCATCGACAAAGGGGCCGCCAAAGGCGACCTCACCTGCTGCGCCTGCGGCCACGACATAGGCAATATGGGCGTCGCGGGTCGCCATGCGTAGCTCCAAACTGTCGGGCTTGTCGGTGCATATGATACAAAACATTGTCGTCTCCTAGCGTCTGTTCTATTCTACTGTTTGCGGCCGCGCCAACAAAGCAGCAATCACCGCATCAACATCCCCCTGATGATTGACAATATCGTTAATGGCACAGCAAATGGGCATGTCAAGACCATGTTTTTCGGCCAGCGCGGCCACGGCAATGGCACTCATCGCCCCTTCACTCACTGAGCTGCGTTCGGCCAGCACTTGCGCGACCGGCCGTCCTTCACCAATGGCAAAACCAAGTGAAAAATTACGCGATGTCGTGCTGGCGCAAGTCAGTATCAAATCGCCCAAGCCGGACAGCCCGGTCAGGGTTTCCGGTTTGGCCTTGAGCGCGTCACCAAGGCGGCGCATTTCGGCAAACCCGCGCGCCGTTGTCGCCGCCCGCGCGCTTTCGCCAAGCCCGCGCCCGCTAACAATACCGCAGGCAATGGCCAGCACATTTTTTATAGCGCCGCCAATTTCAGCGCCAATCACATCGTCCGAGCGATAAAGCCGCAAGCGTTCGCTCCCCAAAGCCTGCACCAAGCTTTCGCCGCGTTGCGGGTCGTCTGCCGCCAGTGTGACGGCGGTCGGTAGCCCACGCGCCACATCGGCGGCAAAGCTGGGGCCGGACAGCACGCTAATATGGGCTTGCGGCAATTCTTCGTGCGCCATTTCCGACATGAATTTCAGACTTTTTTGCTCCACCCCTTTGGCACACAGCACCAAATCCATATCGCTGCGCCAGAGCGGCCGCATTTCAGCCAACACGCCACGGGCAAATTGCGCCGGCACCACCATCAGCAAAATATCGCACGCCGCCATATCGGCCAGATTGCTGGTGGCGTGGATATTTTCCGGCAATTTCACGCCCGACAAAAATATCGGATTTTCATGCGCTTCGTTAATGGCGGTGATGGTTTCGGCCTCATGCGCCCAAATATCAATAGGGCGGGACGGCACAGCCTTTGTGTCACCATCTGCCATCACGCAGGCCAGCGCCGTTCCCCACGCACCGCCGCCCAACACGCCAATTTTTTTACTCATTTTTTTGTTATTATCCATGGGAAAACACCCCTCTGGCTTTTCTTGCGCGGTTTATTTTTTAACATTATCGCTCACTGTCGTCTTAAAGATGAGCGGTATCAACCCGTGTATCATAGCGATAAACTCATCCCCAATCAATTTAGCCCCGACCTTAAAAGCGATGGCGAAATGCTGCTGGCACGATAGCACCCTAAATAGGGTTACTAAATATTTTGTTGATTGTTCAGACAAAGGCTCATAGACTGAGCCAATGTCTGAAACGCAACGCATTCGTGAAAAAATAATTGACGCTGCTCTGGAACGCTTTCGTCATTATGGCTATCCCAAAACGACCATGGCTGAGTTGGCCGCCGATTGTGCCATGTCGACGGGCAATTTATATCGGTTTTTCAAGGGCAAAATTGATATTGCGGCGGAAATCGCCCGTCGCGAAACCATGACGGCGGTGGAATTACTGGAAGCGGTGTTGGAATGCCCGTACCGCACGGCCCGCCAACGACTTGAAGATATTGTCTTTACTGATTTGCGCTATACTTATAATTTGTTTGAAAACAACCCGCGCGCCATGGAATTGGCGCAAACGGTTATCCAGGAGCGGCCGCATTTTCAAATCGAAAGCCTGCGACGCGAGCGTCGCGCTTTCCAACGTGTGCTGCGCGAAGGCGTTGAAAATGGTGAATTTATTGTTGATAACATCCCACAGACAACCATTGCGTTACAAGCGGCAACCCTGAAATATCGATTTGCGCCGCTATTTACCAATCAGACTTTGGAAGAATTGGAGCGCGAACTGGCCGTTGTGATAACATTATTGATACGCGGTCTGGTTGGCGTGGCAAATCAAGCAAATTTCCAACCAACGGCTGTGCCGACAGCCCTTACTTCGCTTTCCGCCGCCGAATAAGCGGATTATTTTTCAAAAAAATAGCAAAATTAAGCTGTCATGCGACAAAAAAACGTCGTTTAGACGTCATATAACCCGATATGGAAATTGTTGAGGGCAGAAACAGTAAATAATTCAGTATGTTGCAGTATTAATAAAAAATAATAAAAAACATTGAATGAAATTGAAAATATTCATTGATTTTTGTTTGCCGACACCCTATATAGTTGATGAGGCACTGAAAGAAGCATTGAAGTTGAAAATGCTCTTTGAACTCCGAACCGCAGATATTCGAACCATAGGTGAATGATATGAACAAGCTTACGACAAAAGTCACTGGTAGCGTTGATGCTGCCGCCGTATTGACAGTCCTCCTTGCCCTGTATGGCGTGGCACTGGTCACGCAGACAGTCGCTGGGATTACAATAATCTAACCGCAGCCTTCTTGCGGTAGATTGGTGGAGACCGTTGCCTCCCTAAGGTCTCCACAGGCCCCCAAGGCCAAATTTAGCACCGATGGTTCCTCCCCCATCGGTGCTTTTTGGTGCAAATTATTATTTTAATTCGGTTAACGGCCAACGGGCGCGGGCTTCTATGGCCATCGGGTTTTCATCATCGACAATCTCGCCACCAGCCATTCGCTCGCCACCAGCCATTTGCTCGGCAGCGGCCATTCGCTCGGCAGCTGCCCATGCAATCATGGCGGCATTATCGGTGCATAATTCAGGCGGGGCGATTTGTAGGCTAAATCCGTTTTCTTTTGCGGTTTGTTGCAAGCGGTTGCGCAATGCGCCATTGGCGGCGACCCCACCGGCAACAACAAAACGTGCGATGACGGGCTGCACACGGTTTGCCCCAATGGGCATCTGGGCGCGAAAAATCTGCATGGCGTGCGCCGCGCGGTCGGCCAAACAATCCAGCACCGCGGCCTGAAAACTAGCCGCCAAATCGGCCAGTGTGGCATCGCTGACAGGCTGCGCGGCTTCGGCGGTTTGACGCAGGGCTGTTTTCAGGCCGGAAAAGGAAAAATCACAGCCGCTTTGAGCCTTGCCCAGCAACGGGCGTGGCAGGTCAAAAGCTTGGCTATTCCCATGTGCGGCCAGCCGCTCAATTTCCGGCCCGCCCGGATAGCCTAGCCCCAATAATTTAGCGGCTTTGTCAAAGGCCTCACCAACCGCATCATCGCGCGTGGTGCCAAGCAAGTCATAGCGCCCCACACCGGTGACGGCGAGTAATTGGCAGTGTCCACCCGACACCAACAATAACAAATAGGGAAAAGCAGTGGCATCGGTCAGCCGCACGCTCAGCGCATGGCCTTCCAAATGATTGATGGCGATAAATCGTTTGCCATGCGCCAGTGCCAGTGCTTTGGCGAAAGTTAACCCAACCAGCAGACCGCCAATCAACCCCGGTCCGGCGGTGGCGGCGATGGCATCCATATCATTCAGGTGAAGATCGGCTTCGTCGAGCGCATTGGTGACCAGCGCGTCCAAACGCTGAAGATGCGCCCGCGCCGCCAGCTCCGGCACGACGCCGCCATAAGGCGCATGCATGTCAATTTGAGTGAAAATGCGATTGGCTAGAATTTTGCCCTGCGCATCAGCCTTATCTGTGCCACTTGTGCTCCGCGCATTATTTGCTGTTGTGCTCCGCACAATAGCAACTGCGGTTTCATCGCAGCTTGTTTCAATGCCAAGAACGGTCATGTTATCGATATTCTTATTCATAGACCTATTCCTATGGTCAAGACATTCTTATGGTCAAGAGTGATAAGGCACTTTATACAAATGCCATGCACACGCACGCGCTCACGCACCGCCCCCTGATTGTCGGCACGCGCGCCTCGCCATTGGCGCGGGCGCAAACCGAGCAGTTTGTCAAAATTTTATGTGCCGCGCATGGGTGGGCGGCAAAGCAAGTAGAAATTATTGCCCTGACAACACGCGGCGATGCTGCCACCAGCATTGCCGCCGACACGCCGCCGTCCGAGATTGGCGGCAAGGGAGTGTTCACCGCCGAACTGGATATGGCGTTGCTTGAAGGGCGGATAGATTTTGCCGTGCATAGTCTGAAAGATTTGCCGACCGCCATGCCTGACGGGCTGGTGTCGGCGGCCACGCCGCCGCGCATCGACCCCCGCGATGTATTGGTGCCGTCGCCGAATTTGGCACTTGACTTGTCAATGGCTGACAATCCGATTGCTGCTTTGCCGCAAGCGGCGCGTATCGGCACGGCCTCGTTACGTCGTAGTGCGCAATTACGGGCTTTGCGCGGCGAACTTCAGGTGGCACCGGTGCGCGGGAATATAGGCACACGCCTCGACAAGCTGGCGGGCGATGATTGGACGGCGGTTATATTGGCGGCCGCTGGTTTGGTGCGGCTTGAAAACTGGCCGCCGCAAGCTGTTGCGCTTGACCCGAATATTTTTGTGCCGGCCGCCGGACAGGGTGCGCTGGGCGTGCAATGTCGGGCTGACAATATGGCACTCATTGACGCGTTGGCGGCAGTAACATGCCAAGCCACACAGATATGTGTGACCGCCGAGCGCAATTTTTTGGCGGCGCTTGACGGCTCGTGCCGCACACCGATTGCGGCGCACGCCACCTTAAGCGGTGCGACATTAACACTGCATGGCCGCCTGCTGGCTGAAGACGGCAGTGAAATGGTGGAAGATGTGTGCCAAGCCGATGCCACTGAAGCGTCGGCAGCGACAATGGGGCATATTTTGGCCGACCGCTTACGCGCCCGTGCGCCGCATTTGGTGATGGATTGATGCGGTTGCTGGTGACGCGACCAAAAGACGATGGCGTGGTCTTGGCCGCTAAATTGGCTGATTTGGGTCATGAGTCGATTCTGGCGCCACTTTTCGACATTATATATGGCGACACTCTCTATATATATGACGACACTCTATATAGAGGGACTCAACATAGTGGGGCGGGTCACAATACGATATTGCCGCCTGCCGATAGGGTTGGGGCTTTGGCCTTTACCAGCGTCAATGGTGTGCGGGCGTTGGTTGATTACTTAGCGACTAGGGCGACTGGGGCGACTGGGGCGACTGGATTTGACAGTTATTCACATTTACCGGTTTTTGCGGTTGGGGCGATTACGGCGCGGGCGGCGCGGCAGGCAGGTTGGGGCGATGTTCAACACGCCGAGGGTGATGTTGACGCCTTGGTGCGCACAATTACGGCGGCGGCACCTTTGGTAAATTTGGCAAATCCGGTGCTGCATATTGTCGGTCGTGACCGCGCTGGTGACTTGGTTGCTGGTCTGACGGCGGGCGGCATTGCGGCGGTCTCTGCTGTGCTTTATCGCGCTGAGGCGATAACGGCGTGGCCGCAAGATATTGCGGACATATTGGCGGCGGATGAATTTGACGATAAAAAAATTGATGGGGTTTTGCTTTATTCGCAACGCGCCGCGCGAGTATTTATTGAGCTTTCGCGCGATATGGCTTATGGCCCGACGGCTTATTGTTTGTCACTGGCGATTGCCGACATAATGTGCGCGGCCGATTATCCGACGCTTGTGGCACAACGGGCTGAAGAAGACAGTTTGATTGACTTGCTGCGTTAGCGTTTGGATAATTGCCTGCTATTTGCTTAACATGTGTGAATAGGTTCAATATACAAGTGTTCTGAGGAAAATGATGGCCGCAGCTCGAAGACCAGTGAAAGGCGATATTTTACCGCCGCAAAAAAACAAGCGTGCCAACAAGGGTGAGCGGGCGGGCAAAGCCTCGCCGAGGGGGGCGCGCTTGCGGATGCCCGATGTGATGCCGGATGTGATTGACATTGCTGGCTGGCGCGCGCGCGCGGTTAATTTTGTGAGCAATTTCGGTCAAAAGGGGTTGCAGGCGATAGCGGCGATGGGGCGCCATAGTGAGGTGTATATCAGCCATGCTGGTCGGCGCATCGCCCAGATGCTCGCCATGTTGTTTTATCGTTTGGCGGTTGCGTGTCTGATTTTGACGGTGCTGGCGTTGCTGGGGTTTGTGGCTTATCAGTTTGGCCCGCGTGCGCCGCAATTACTTGCGATATTGGACGACGGCGTGGGGCGTTTGAAAGCATCTGACGAAGCGGCAGAGGTGACAAAAGAGGCGGCGATTTCTGCGCCCGACCAAGCTGCTGAAAATATAGCTACCCCGCCGCCGATAGATTTCACCCTGCCGCGCGTATCAATTTTTGATAAGGCTGTTGATGCGGTTGGTTCTAATTTGGGTGCGGGGTTGGCGGCGGCACCAAAGCCGCCGGATTTATCGGCGTTTTCTGAGTTGTCTGATGGACAAGGCAAAAAGCTGGCAGCGATACCGTTAATGGCCTTATTGCTCCGCGCCGAGGCTGGTCAGCCTTTTGAGGCGGCTTTGGCGCGGGCTTTCAAGCGGGGTTGGATTGACCGCGCGGTTTATGAGGCTTTGGCGCTTTATGCGGCTGAGGGATTGCCGTCGACTGGTTTACTGGCGGCTCTTTATGAGCAATTTCGTATGACGCGGGCATCGCGGCAGGTTTTGGCGGCGATTGAGGATGTTGACACCGATACGGCGGGCGATACGGGTGCGGTGCCTGCTTTATTTGTATTTTTGAAGCGCATTGGAGGCGACTGGGTGCATCTCAGTCGTTTGCCTGATGCGGCGGTATTGGCGCGTGAGGCGGAATATCAAACATTGGATAGGCTGGTCATGGCTGGTGATTTGCGTGAGGCCGACCGGTTGGCTGATAAGTTATTGGCGACGGTTTCGCCACCGGCGTTGGGCGCTCTCTCTCCGCCGCGTCGCCTTTTGGAGGCGCACGCTTATCAGCTTGACACTTATGAGGCTTTGACGGCTTGGCGCGAGGCGGCGCGTGCCAAGTTGGAGACGCAATCAATTTTGGCTGCATTTCGGCAACAGATTTTGCGCATGGCGGGGCAATAGACGATGATACGTGGGAGCGTCATGTTTGCAGGATTACTGCTGCTGGCGATGGTGGCGGCTGTTATTGCTGATTTACCCGGTCAGATGCGTTTGGAGCTAGACGGTTATCGGGCGGATGTGTCGATGGCCTTTATCACCTTGGTGCTGATGTTGGCTTTATTGGTGATGCAGGCTTTGTATGGCGTGGGGCGATTTGTGGTTGGTTTACCGGCGCGTCTTGAGCGTGAGCGGCGCAGTGTGCATGAGCGCGATGGTGAGGCGGCCATGGCCACGGCCTTGATGGCTTTGGCGCGTGGCGACAGTGCGGCGGCGGGTCTGGCCACGCAGCAGGCGCGGCGCAAGCTACCTGGCAAATCATTGCCATTGCTGTTGGCGGCGCAGGCGGCACTTTTGAGCAATCAGCCGAAGCAGGCTGAGCGGCATTATCGTGATTTGTTGCGTGAGGATGACGATGATGATGGTCGTTTACCGGCGCGTCAGACATTAGCGTTGGAGGGGTTGTTTTATCTGGCGCGGCGACAGGGCGACCGCTCAATGGCTGGCGGCTTGGCGTTGCAGGTTTTGAAATTGCGTCCGACAACGCGTTGGGCGCTTGAGGGTCTGCTGGGTTTGGCGATTGAAATTGGTGACTGGCCGGCGGCGGAAAAATGGCTTGAGCGGTGGAGTCATAGCGGTGTCAGCCGCAAAGAGATTAAGCACCAGCGGGCGTTATTATTGACCGCAGTGGTGCATGCGGCGGTGAACGAAGATGACCCGTCTTTGTTGGCGGCGGCGTGTCAGAAAGCTGAGGAGGCGGTGGCCTTGGCGCCGGATTTCATTCCGGCGGTCACGATGGCGGCGCGGTTGCAGGCGGCACAAGGTTATCGCCGCAAGGCGCGGCGCACATTACGCGCTGCTTTTGTGAAAGCCCCGCATTCGGCCTTGGCTGAGGCTTGGCTTGATTGCTCGACCGAGCAGGCGGCGACGGCGCGTCAGAAGGCGGCGGCGGCTTTTGTGCGTGGGCAGGGTGGGCATGTGGAGAGCGATATTTTGCGCGCCCGCGCGGCGATGGAGGCGCAACATTGGTCGGCGGCGCGGCGATTTTTGAAATCGCGTGTTGATGGCGGCGGCGTTCCTGCAAAGCGTCTTTGTTTGCTGATGGCCGACATTGAGACC
>CAYQFO010000037.1:8746-10854 GCA_964416815.1 uncultured Rhodobiaceae bacterium
CCGGTGCGGGTGATTTGGCGGCGGCGTTGAAGTGGCAAGAAAAAGCCCGCCGCGCCCCACGGCTAAAACCGCTTGCGGGGCAAGAAAAAAGCTTGGTGCCGCTTGCGTGACTCGAACACGCGACCCCATCATTACGAATGATGTGCTCTACCGGCTGAGCTAAAGCGGCCACTGGGCTTTTATGCACACGCATCTATAAAGCCAAAGTAGAAATTTGCAAAGACTCGCGTATTATGTGAGTTGGGGCATAATTAAGAAAAATAAAAAAGTTAATTTTTTAAAAAAAACTTGTTGACGCGAGTGTTTTTTTAAGGGCAAGCTTCATGGGTTAGTGGGCAGATTGCGTTTATGCGTGTGGAAGCACGGGCAATTTGTCTCATAAGAAATTGAAAACGGAGCAGGGAGGAAAGCTTCATGTCTAATAATAAATTCTATTTACTCGGTGTGAGTGCGCTTATGAGCGCAGGACTGCTGACAAGCGTACCGGCTCAGGCGGGGCAACTCCGCTTGGGGTCTGTTAATTTGCAAATCGACACAACGGTCTCACTCGGTGGGTCATGGTTGACGGCTGACCGCGAAACGGCCTATTTGCCGACCGCGAATGGCGGCCCGGCCGAAACGGCGGTTTATATTTCTCCGACGGGTGAAAATTGCGCGGGCGAAGCAGCATTTACCTATGGCAAGTTTTGCCAAGACCTACCGCATAATGTGGCAGATACGAAGCCCAATTTTGACGGTAGCATCAACACTGATGACGGACGTCTGAATTTTGACAATGGCGATGCTTTCGCCGCGCCCTTGAAAATAACGGCCGAGTTTGAAGCCGAGATGGGCGATTTCACTGCATTTGTTCGTGCCAGTGCCTATCATGATATTGTCACCAGCAACGAAGACAGTTTTGCCCGTGGCGGTGAATTGGTTGAAGATGCCGACGGAAGTGAAGATAGCGGCGAAGAAAATATCGCCCAACGCATCGAACTGCTGGATGCCTTTATCTCTTACGATAGCGAAATCGGCGGCTTGCCGTTGACGGTAAAAGCTGGTCGCCAAGTTATCAACTGGGGTGAAGCAACCTTTATCCCGGGCGGCAATTCAGCCTTTAGCCCGATTGATGTGGCGGCACTGCGTCGCCCCGGGGCCGAAATCAAAGAAGCCCTGTTGCCGGTTGAAGCATTTTATGTGTCCTTGGGCCTGCCCTATAATTTGTCGGTTGAAGCCTATGTCGGCGGTTGGGACAGTTATCGTCTCGACGCGGGCGGCACGGCGTTCGGCGGTAGCGACTCTTTTACCGACGGCACCGCATCGGGTAATCCACAAAATCATTACTTCATCGGCGGTAGCGGTAAAGGCGGACGCCAATTTGCCTGTAACTTTGGCGCTTTGGCTGCGGCCGGTCTAGCCGCTTCAGCAGGCGTTTCTCGGGCTATTCAGGCCACTGGCGCAGTTGATTGTGCGAACAATCCGAATATGGATGTGACAAAACAATGGACGGTCGGTAATGCCGAGGCCGAACGGGTGGCTTCCGGCGACTATAGTGATGTCACCGGCATAACGGCTGAACGGGCCAAAGAGATATTGGGTGAAGACCCCACCACTGGCGAAGACTTCGTCACTGGTGACGGCGAAGACTCGATGGGTCTTGCTGTGCGCTGGTATTCAGACACGCTCGGGTCCACCGACTTTGCGCTGTATTATCAAAAAGGCGACAGCCGCCTGCCGTATATTTCGTATCTAACCGAAAAGTCTGACCTGACTGTGGCTTCAACTGGAGCCAGAGCCTCGACAGTAGCGCGCGGCGTTGGTATTGCTGGTTGCTTGGGCCTTTTAGGACCTACAAAAGAGGCTACGGGCACGGCCTTATTATATAATCCGCTCTATGCAGCTACGACGATTAATGACCAGTATAATTTGCTGGGCAATCCTGTCCTCAATGGCGTTGCTAATCAGGTTGCCGCCGCGTTGGCACCAGCCGGCTACACTGGTCGTACTGCTGGCGGCAAAACCGTTGCGGCTTTTCAGGAACTTCAATGTCTGCTGGCGATTGGTCAGCGTAATGCAGCACCGGATTTGCCAAATTTACCAAAGGTGCCGCCGCCGTAATTGTGCGC